>JAKVCT010000083.1 GCA_022448995.1 Saprospiraceae bacterium | reverse complement strand
AGGCTTCTGGTAATGTTTATGAGTCTTTAGTGATCATATCTAAGCGTTCCAATCAGATTGCGGTTGACCTAAAAAAAGAGTTACATAACAAGTTGGATGAATTTGCTTCTTCTACAGATACCTTGGAGGAAGTACACGAAAATAAAGAGCAGATCGAAATCTCTAAATTTTATGAGCGTTTACCTAATCCTGTTATCATCGCACTAGATGAATTTATGGATGGTGAAATCTCTTTTCGTTACAAAGATACTGATGAGGCACAAGCAACACGCCGTCATTTCTAAGCTAACATGTTTTATAAGAGATTAATAAGAAAAGAATGCAAAATTGTTCTCAGAACAGTTTTGCTTTTTTTTGTCCTAAACTAAGTTATTAATGAAACTAAAGTTGGGTATAATCCGAATTGTTTATTAGGTAATAGTCCAAACGTTTTTGTCGTTATCTTTGGCTGATTTTAAGCCAACGTTAATTTTGCTGAGCACTTCGTGGTTAACAAAAAAATCAACGAACTATCAACTCTTATGAACTGGAAATATTTCACATTCTTTACACTTACTTTTGCTTTGCTTTCTGCCTGTAGTCCCAGTACTTATGTAGATAGCCTGCAACACTTCAAGGGAGGAAACGCTTCTGAAGGTCAAGAACTTAAATTGTATATAGATGGTCAATTTTCTTTTTATAATTGGATGGATTATGATCATGAAAGAATCCGTGGCAATTATATTATAAAAGGAAAAACATTAATTCTGAATACTGAATTGCTTCCTGATTCTCTGCGTTTGTTCGAACGCATTGATGGTGAGCCTGATAGCCTGTATCTAAAATTTGAGATTTGGGACACTGAATTTGAAAACCATTTAAGTGCATTTACACATTTGCGTGCAAGGTTTTACTATCGCAACGAGTTGACGAAAGAATACACTATAGCTAATGGATATTTGCAGGTAGAAAAGTTTAAATTTGATCATTTGGAAATTATTTCCTCGGGGGTCTTAATGAAAAAAAGTTATCATGTACAACATCCTGAAAGTAATTATTTTTATGGACAATATCGTTTTGGGAATAGCCACCTTAGTCATCTTTTGTTTACCAATGAGGAATGGATCATCAAGGATGATAAGGTAACTGGACATCTATACAAAGGAAAAGGACACAAAAAAATTACCTTAGAATTAGAATAAAGTTGTTTAAAAATGCATAGCAGTATCTAAGAGATGGTTGGATATTTTGCAAACAACTTCCACAAAAAATTAGAATATAATGTCTAAAGAGAATAAAAAATCTTGGTTTTACTGGATGGACGATAAGTACCGTATGGTATTAATGAATGACGAAACCTTCCAAGAGAATCGCTCCTTTCGTCTCTCCCCTAGTAATGTTATTAGCCTTGCGGGATTGAACTTTTTGGTTGTTGGGGTTTTTGTTATCTTGCTTATGATCCTAACACCACTAGGGAACCTAATCCCCCAAAGTAGTACAGAGGGTAAAAAAGGAGATAATGAAATTCGCGAAGCACTCTTCTTAATGAATCAGCAATTGGATTCTTTGCAAACTGCTCTTAACAATAAGGATGAATATATTGCGTCTTTGAGCATGGTGGTTATGGGAGAGCATGAAACGGTTGATGATGCAACCAAAGCCTATGAAGAAAGTAAAGCTACTGCTGATGATAAACCAACAGCCTCTGTTCCTGAAAAATCTGACGATCTAGAAGCACTGATTGAGAGTGTTGAGAATGAAGCAGAGTTAGGTAATTTGGTTAGTGATGTTCTGAGTGAAAATATTAGTGTAGATCAGATGCAATTTATTGCTCCTATCAAAGGAATTATAACAGATTCTTTTGCACCTAGCCGCGAACATTATGGAACTGATATTGTAGCTCCTAAAGGAACAGTGATTAAGTCAATCCAAAAAGGAACAGTGATTGTAGCAACTTGGTCAGCAGATACAGGGCATATGATTGGTATTCAACATGATAATCGTATTATTTCGTTTTACAAACACAACTCTGCTCTACTGAAAAAAACAGGCGATCGAATAGATGCTGGAGAAGCAATTGCAATTATTGGAAATACAGGTGAAATGACAGATGGTACACATTTGCATTTTGAGCTCTGGTACAACCGACAGGCTGTCAATCCTCAACACTATATTGCTTTCTAGACTAAATCCGCCAAAATGTCAAAAAATTTATATTACAGGCTACTTATCCTAGTCAAAAAATACTTTGTTTAAAATAGAAATGAGATCCACACTCACATTAGGAATCCTATGTCTTTGGGCAATACAATGGATGGGTTGCAGCACAGGAAAAGTCGTTGCATATTTTATGCCTTCAGGTAATGATTATCAAAAAGTGTTTAAGGTTGATACTATCTCCACTAATAATACTCCCAGTGATGTATGGCTAAAATCTGACACGAATATCACTATTCCTAACAATGCGAATTGGCTTGACCCTTATTTTTCCGATAAAAATAAAACACTAGAAGAGCTTTTGAACTCCTCTGGAACAACTAGTTTCATTGTAATGAGGAATGACAGTATTCTCTATGAAAAATATTTTAATGGACATGGTGTAGACCAGCAACAAATCGTCTTTTCTGTTGGGAAAACAGTTACCTCTTCTCTTGTGGCTATCGCTATTGAGGAAGGACTTATGGACATGGATCAGAGTATTGCTGACTTTATTCCTGCTTTCAGAAACGATGATCGCAATCGAATAAAAGTAAAACATCTGCTAAATATGACTTCGGGCATTAAGTGGATGGATCATAAAGATTTGATTCGTCTATCTCTATTTTATTATAGTTTTAATGCTCCACAATTTGTGATCAAACATACACCTCTCAAGTATAATCCTGGCACTCACTTTTCATATAAGTCTATTTCAACCCAAATCTTAGGAATGTGTCTAGAAGCTGCTACAGGTAAAAAAACAAGTGAATACTTGGAAGAAAAGATCTGGAAACCTATGGGTATGGAGTATGATGCCTACATGACACTAGATAGTAAGAAAAATGGTAATAGTCGAAACTATGGCGGTATTGCACTAACGTCAAGAGACCTAATGCGTTATGGATGTTTATTTTTGAACAACGGTAAGTGGAAAAATAAGCAAATTCTACCTAAAAAATGGGTAGACCAAATCCGAGAAAGAGAAATTGAAGTAGATAAATGGTGGGGATATACCTATTGCTGGTGGAGGAATGGCTATATTGAAGATAATTTCTTAGAGGGTAATGATTTTTTTGCTGCTGGATTTAAAAAGCAATATTTGTATGTCAACCCTAAATACAATATGATCATCATTCGTACCGGAGATCAACGTAAAAATAATCCTGATTGGCCTATCTCCTTTGGTCGTCTTGCTCAATATATGAATGAAGGATATAATGATTTGACAAAGGACTCCCTAAATTTTGCTGCGCAGTTTGAAGGCTCTTATGAGACTACAAGAGGCGAAAGGTTAGATGTTATCTACAAAGGAATTGATAAGAAAACTAAACAGCCTTATTGGGAAGTCTGGAAAGATGTAGAGCAAACAATGAAAATGGAAAAAGCCTGGGAACTAAAACAGGGTGATGGTAAAAGCTTGGTCTATCGAAAATTTGGTCGGCAAATTCGATTGATGTTTGAAGTCATTGATGAAGAAGTATCAGGCTTATACTTGGATAATCTATTTTCGATCGATTCTAAGTATTTTGAAAGAGTAAGTGATTTACCACCCAATAGGGCGAAAAAATCCAAAACAAATTCCTCCAAATGATTGTTTCATTATTCGTTCTTTATGAAGTTGTTTAAGATATAGATGCTAGATGAAGAAATAAGCCTCAGGAAATTAAACTAAAGCTCCTTTTCGGTTTTCAACAACTTATTCAGCAGCTAGTAAGCCATTTTTAAACATCTTCTACCAACTCTAGGCTAGTTTATCTCCTAGAATTTTTCAAAATTAACAAAGATGTTGTTTACAATCCCTAATCTAGTTACTAAATAAGTTATTGACAGCCTAGTGTCCTAGCTACAGCAGTACTTATCTATCAAGCTATTGTGATTGTTCAAACAACCTCAACGCTTAAAATTATATACAAATGTTTACAGGAATTATAGAAACAATTGCTCGTGTTCATAAAATTGAAAAAGAAGGCAGTAACATTCATTTTACGTTTGAATCTGAGTTGAGCAGCGAGTTTAAAATTGATCAGAGCGTTTCACACAATGGTGTTTGTTTGACTGTAATTGCATTAGAGGGCAATACCTATACGGTGACGGCTATCGAAGAAACACTGGTCAAAAGTAATATTGGAGAACTAAAGGTTGGAGATTATGTCAATGTAGAACGTGCAATGGTTTATAATGGTCGTTTAGATGGACATATTATTCAAGGACATGTAGATGCTACAGGCGTTTGTCATAAGGTTGAAGAATTAGATGGAAGTTGGCATTTCACCTTTGAATATCAACCCACAGAAGAACACCTTTTAGTAAATAAAGGGTCTGTATGTATCAACGGAGTGAGTCTCACTGTAGTTGACCCTATTGACAATTTATTCTCTGTTGCTATTATTCCTTACACCTTTGAAAATACAGTTTTTAAACATATCCAAGTAGGAAGTACGATCAACCTTGAATTTGATATTCTTGGGAAATATATTGCAAAATATGCAAAACTATATGCTAAAGTATTATCCTAACAAGTAAGATTAGATCCTCTTACAATTCTACAGAGAGAAGTTGATTGCTAGGGTTCAATCAACTTCTTTCTCTAAGATTTTCTCTAAGAAATATACCCAAGCGCATTTCTATGTTATAAGGGTTATGCAAGTAGTTTTCTAGTAGATCAGAACAAGAAAACTCTTCTCCTATTGTATTTTATTTTGATAGTTCGTTGATTTTCAGACAACTTCTCTCTCTATCAAATGATAGTGCGTTGATTTTTTAATTTTAGCTGTGCTGAGCACTGCTAAAAACCTACAAGCTATTGTCAAAGATTCAAAAGAGTTAACGAATTAGCTCCAATCACACTATTCGCTCTAGAGCCTTTTTGCTATTACCCCAATGGAGTCCCCCAATACCTAATAATTTTATTATTTTTATCATTAATTATAATTGCACGATTAAGGGGAGATTGTGTTTACAAAACATGAAACGTTTTTGACTATGAAATTTGCAGACTTGCATTGCCACCCGCACATGCGCGCATACATGTGGCTAAAAGCTAACATCCAGAAATATGAACAAGAAGGAATCTACCATCCATGGACTATTGTAGCATCTAATATGAATCGATGGAAAAATGCACAACGAGCAACAGGTTATGCTCAGGGTGATATGGTAAAACTATGGAATGGAAAAGTTCGACTAGTGTTTAATTCTATTTATCCATTTGAGCGTGGATTTTTCATTTCTCCAAGTAAGATTAGCTCAGGGGGAAGTAGGATACTGAAAAATGTTGCGCGTGTTGCGCTCAAAGATGGTTTTCCTATCCGAAATTGGTTTCAAGGAATTTTTATGCGTTTGCCATTAAACACCATTGCTAATGTTCGCTCCAAGAACTACGATTACTGGAAAGAGCTGCAAGAAGAGTATAATTTTATTATCAAAGATTCTGGTAAAGAAAAGAAAAATGAGATTATTCTTCCGGGTACTCCGCGTCGTATTTTTGAAAACCGAGAACGGAAACGTGTAAAACATCCAGATCATGCACATGCAGAGGGTATTTATATTATACCCAAAACAACTGAAGAGTTACAAACCTGTTTGGACGATGAGACAGAACCTATTACTATGATCTTAACAGTAGAAGGTGCTCACGTTTTTGATCCTGAAAATACGAACATAGAGGAAATCATCCAACGCATACGGTATGTCAAAACTGAATGGGAGTATCCTCTATTCTTTATTACCTTGGCTCACCATTTTAATAATTTCATCTGTGGACATGCAATGAGCTTCCCTGATATAGCAAAATATGCAATGAGCCAAGATGATGCAATGAATGAAGGTTTTACAGAAATAGGTTGGGCGGCAGTTAGAGAACTACTCTCCCTAACTGCTGATAACGAAATAAATCCAGAGGCTTCTTATCGTATCCTCATAGATATGAAACATATGAGTGCTCTATCTCGGTTAGAATATTATAATGAAATTATTCGTCCTTGTTATGACAAAGGTGATGTCATTCCCGTGGTGCTTAGCCATGCTGGATATTCGGGAGTGAGTACCTTACAAGAAATGATTGATCGTTATCCGATAGAAGGTGATTTTAATTTATCTAAAACAGATTATGGAACGTTCTATGCAAATAATATCAATTTCTGTGACGAAGATGTACAAATTGTTGCACAAACAGGAGGTTTGATTGGGTTGTGTTTTGACCGTCGTATTTTGGGTATGAATAAAAAAGCAGAAGAGGAACAGACTGGACTTGGTGTACTTTGGGCCAACTTGAAAGGTATGCTCCAAGCAATCTGTACTCAGGAGAATACCACCCTAACGGATTGGCAAAAGGCTTGGTCTTATTTCTCTATTGGATCAGACTTTGATGGCTATATTGACCCTGTTAGTGAGTTCAAAACAACCTTAAATTTTGAAGACTTTGCTAGGGAATTGTTGAAAAAAATCAAAGAGGAAATTGCAGCAAAGGATAGTGCTGAATGTATTCGCTGTTTTGATGATACCTTCACTCCAGAACTTGCTGTGGAAGCTATTGTCTACCAAAATGCCGAGAATTTTGTACGCAAACATTATCCAAATAAGAACACATAAGTAGGTGGACATAATTAATTTTATAATAACCCCGAAGGGCTCAACAAAGTTAATTCACAAGATTTAACTTCGTTGAGCCTTTCAGGGTTTTTGATGCTGAACGAGGCGAAAACCCCGAAGGGCTCAGCGAAGCTAAACGTAGGGATAGCCGCGAAGCGGTCAGAGGCGAAGCCGACTAGTGGCAAGCTCTGCTGCCACCACCGCTATCACGAGGCTTTTTAACGAAGTGCAGCGCAAACCTCGAAGAGCTCAACGCAGTTAAAAGGCTGATTGAATTAAATACAAATTAATTGTGGCTATCTACTTAGGTAAGAAGGTTCAAACAAACAAGATAAACTATGCAGGATACTAAACCTCCCTATTTAGCATTCTGCACAGTTTTGTGTAATAATAATGCTCTCTTTTGTATTACCATTTTCATAAACCTAGTTGTCCATTCTGCTTGACCAGGTATAGATTGAACCTGAGCCCTTTCCTGGTGAGGAAATACTTGAAAACTAAAAAAAGAAGCTTCATTCACATCTAAGCAGCTTATTGGTAAAAATAATATGTACCAAGATGCACGATCTACCCGCAATTTTACATTGAACCAATCATAGATTTGCTTGGGTTTCTCTGTTGATAGTAGTGGTCTAAGCTGTTGATATTTAGTAACAACTGCATCCATTTTATCCTTAGGGATCAAAAATAGATAATGCAATGAATGTTTATAACGAAACGACTCAGTTTGAAAAGCTTTTTCGGTATATGCTAATCCAGTGAGTTGTATGCATTCCACCCACAATGCATAATCATATTTAAATATACGTTGTCTAAACCTCTTTTCTCTTTGAAATAACTCCATCCAAGTTTCTACAACTTTTCCTTGAACTTGTAATAGTTGCCTTAGTGTATTGAATCCCAATAGCTGCTTAAATCTTGGAAATTCTCTATTGATTTGTCTACGTAATTCTTCTAGTCTTAATCTATATTTCTCAATATACTGTTGTCTCCAATTTTCTTTTTTATTCGTAAGAAAAACAGCTTGATATTCCATCCAATTACAGAAATGCCAAACCTGTTTTAGTATTGAGAAGCGTTGACCCTGAGATTGTTGTAGCAACCAAGTCAAATAAGCTTCCTGAGATTTATTACTAAACACCTTGTAGATATCCTCTGCCTTGGACAGAGACAAAGTTTGTAGATATTCTTGAATCTTTTTATAAATTTGCTGATCAATATTTTTGAAGACAATTGACTTATTGCTAGACTTAGGAATAGGATGTTTCCTACTGAGCAAATGATCCATTTCTTGCTCAATATTATCTAATAAAGGTCGTTTTAACCCTGCTCTAGCAGAATGATCTTCTTCTATATAATGTGGACTACTATAGTGTTTGGGATACAAAAACACCTTACCATTCTCCGCCATTTTCAGTACTTGTTTGTGTACTTTGTGTGATAATTTAAAATCAATTCGACGAATATATTGACTTAACTCTGTAGTGTAATATTCTACAAAATAATCTTCTGTGCAAATCTCATATTGATAACTAGTTGGATACTTTGGAATCGCTTCAAAAGGATACTCTAACTCAGCTACTTGATTTCCATCCAAAGAAACGGAGAATAGTGTTTTTAGTTCAAACAACTCTAAAGGAAGTCGCGTCAACTGATTATGTTCTAAATGTAATACAGAAAGCTTTTGCAAATCCCAAATACGTTCTGGCAATTCTAAAAGATAATTATGGTTCAAATCTAGTTGAAACAAATTTACCAAACCAAAAATAGATTCAGGTATTTCTCTCAGAGAACAATTGATCAAACTCAATTGGTACAGCGACTTTGGCAACACAAGTGTCTTATGTTTTAAATAATGATCAAGCTCTAAACCTTTGATTCTAAGTATTGAAAGTGAAAGAGTATTCAATTCTTCAAAAAACTGATGAATAATACTTTGGGGTGGAGTAATTTGATCAAAATATACCGTCAAAGAATTGAGTTGCTGAAAGGTAGCAATACCCAATGGTAATTTTTCCAAAGGTATGAAGCACTGTATTAACTTAATATTTGGTAATTTAAATAACCATTGAGGAAATTCTCCAATACACTCGTCTTGAATATTAATTTTTTCAATATTAATTGCCTCTTGTGGATGTCTAGACAAATGACTATGCCATATATGAGTGCACAAGTCTAGACGTTCCCTCAAGCAAAGCTCTTTTTGATTCGACTTATAATAAGCTATAATCGCTTCTATACTCTCCAAATCTAATGCTGGATGCTGAGTGATCAGTTGACAAAATTGTGCATAATCTTGGTTTCTCTCTACAAAAAACTGGACAAAATCTTGTCGCAAAGCTAAAGGTGTATACAATAATAACTCATAGAACAACTCAATTTCATGCAAAACAGTATTTGGTAAGCAACAGTGAGCAATCAACCTATGTGCTTGAGAGATGGAAAATTGACTAGGCAATGAATCCCCTTCTACTAAAGGATTCGTTGAAACTTGTTCTTCGGTCTCCTTTTCTAAAGTTTTGTACCTTGTTGTCTGATAACATTCTATGGTCTTCAATAGCTTCTGGTAAATTTCCTTGCTATCTATATGAAAACGGCATATACAGTGATTAAGCGAAAGCTTGAGTATATATTTTTCTTCTAAATCTGACCGGTTTGGTAATAACTCTAGGTTTAAATCAGGGTATTGTGCCAAATGAAAACATAAACGTTTAGAAAACCCTTGAGTTGGATTATCCAATAGATTTACCTCACCTATACTTAACAAATCGTCAATAACCTTAGCCACCCAAGACAAGGTTAAACGATTATGACTTAGATCTAAATAATCTAAGTTTTTTAATAAGATATGACTTACATTTCTTAGGGCATTGTATGACGCGTCAATATACCTCAAATATCTAGGAGCTTTTTCGGTAGTATTCGCTTGATACCTTAGCTCTAGTGCTCTTCCGTTTATTAATCGAAATAGGCTGAGCTTTGGGAAAACAGCTAAGTCCCAAAATAAACAGGTCTTACTAAAGTTATGAAGACTTAAGCCTTGGAATGCTTGCTCTGTATAGAGCTTTTGATATACAGCTATATTATTAAAAAATAATCCTATCCCCTCATATAAGTCATGATCAATACACAAACTTTGGGGCTCATAGAATTCAGGAAACAGTGCCGCTTGATGAACAACAACCAAACGATAAACACTTGTACTATCTCCAAAAAGAATAGCATCTCCTAATAAATTTTTCACTTCTACTTTAGCCGTAGATTTTAGGAGTATATTTTGTTGTCTTTCATAAGAGTTTTTATAGACGCTACAAGCACACAATTGTTGATAGATGGGTTCTGGGATAACTCGTTTTTTCACCGCCTGGGCTAACATACGAATATCTTGATTTTGATGATGCATACTCAAGTAAATCAGACTATTCCACAGACTAGGCAGAGCCCCTTGTACTTGTATCAAATCTAAACCCAAACGTACATTATCTATATCTTTACTAGTTAATAAGGCCTTTAGTCCCTCTGTACTTTCCTCTTCTAATTCTGGTTGAATATAACCTAGATTCAGGTCAAACCTATTGTCTAAATAATTCTTCAAATACTCCTCTGCCCACTCTTCTCTCAATTGAGGTAAATGTAGGTGAAAGCTATAAATCTTAGCCGTTTTATACTCTTTTTTTAGCTGAAAAACTATGCTATCGTCTTTTAGCTGATACGACGTGATCCAACCTGCAAAACTCTTAATGAATTGTTCTAATTTTTGCTCTTCCAGTTCCTCCATGCTTATCCAAGCTTCTTTTGCCTCTGCAATGGTAAATTCTATATGTAGATTCTGAACATTGAGATCAGAAAAATAAACTGTTTTTTTAACATGCAGCCTTTCATTTTTGACTAATCCCAAAAAAGTATCTAAAGACTTAAAATGAGATCTTGTCTTTTGAGAACTGTACAAATAGTAATACCTAGGGTGAGAGAACCAGCTCGGTTGAGGATGATAGACCAAACGTTCTAGTAGAGGAAGCTGTTTCAAGATCTCTTGATCGGCTTGAGTAAATTGGTTTCGACACCAAGATAAAACGCGCAAATTCTGTAGCTGTACAAAGGAGCTTGGTATGGATTCAAAATGATTTCCCCACAGATACAACTCCCTTAATTGAGCAAAATTGGCAATAGGCTCTAAAATTTGTGAATCCTCCAAGTCAGAAGCTGTTATCGCTAAAACTTTTAAGTTTGGAGCAGTTTTTAAGCGCTCCAGACGCTCCTTCCAGTAATTGGCTCTCTTGCTATCTTTTCCCCTTCTAATATACACTTGCTGAACTTGCTGAATGTGTTTAAATGCATGTTTAAAACTAGTACATTTCATGAGAAAATTACACTTAAGTAAATTAGTTTTAGAATAAAAAAGTACTCTGTAACAGGAATAAGTGAGTAATTTCACAGACTATTTCAACTACCTTGAGTTCTTTGAGCTTGGTTCATCGCAATAAGAACCAAAAAATAGTTATTACACTACTATTAAAGCTTATTCAGGCGAACAGAATATCCAAAAAGGATGCGCAGCTAACTTATCGTCCATAGACCGCCACATCACCTCCTTTCCTTTTGCTTGCCATTGTTCCTTTCCTATACCCAAACGTTCACAAGCATATTTAAATTCCGCATATCCTGATGAAGCTAAAAGAAATACCCCTTTTTCTTTGTTTTGGTAATAATTCGCTGCTGTTTGAGGAGTGAGAATCTGCCGATCTTCAAAATATTGAGACAAATAAAAATATAAGCTAATTTTCTGCTGTTTCGGCCCAAAACCAACGAGATAAACAGGAATATCTGTTGCTGCTTTTTGATATTCTCCAGCAGTGGTTGCTACTTGTTCTAAACTCTTCAGAGGTGTTTGTTCCAAAATAGGCAATACACTAAGATTGATTCCTAATAACAGGGTCATTCCTGTCAATGCCATATATGACATGGCATTTCCTGCCTGTTGGTACAAGGCACTAAGCGTCTTGATAAGGGTAAACCCTACCAATCCAGTAAATAATAAACTATGAAGTAAAAACTCCTCCCCAAAATAACTGTATACAATAATGGGAAGAGCTATAGCCAAAGCTCCTAATAATATAGTATAGAGAAGGGCTCCTCCCCAAGAAAGCTTCGGAAATTTAAAACCATTTCCATTTTCAAATACCAAAACCTGTTTGGCGATCAAAATAGCTAAGGCTGGCTGTGCTGCTAGAGAATAGGAAGGTAATTTACTCGTCATTAACTCATAAAAGAACCAAGAAAAAACTAACCATCCCACCAATAAAATATTCTCTTCATCGCGCTCATCTTTCTTCCCAAAGGCCTTTAGAGTCTCCCAAATACTAGACAGGACAAAAGGTAACCAAGAGAGAAAGGCGACCATGAGTACAAGCAAGTGATAACCAGGAGGCCCCGTTTGATTATAAATATCTCCTGAAATACGTCGATATACATACCAATCATACAAGAATGCTAGAAATACGCCACCATCCTCCAAATAAGTCAAATATCCCCAATAAACTGCTGGCACTAAAGCCATAAAACCAAATATCCAAGGATGGGTTCCGATCAAAACCTTACGTTTAGGATGCCAAAAGGCTAGCCACAACCATAAACCACCTGTTAAAATCAAGATAGGTGGTCCCTTGGTTAGAATCCCCAAAGCAATGCTCAACCAAAAAGCTAAATTCCACTTCCAGTTGGGATTCTGCAGATAGTTGAACAGGGCAAGCACTGCACTGGTCTGAAATAGTAAAAGGTGTGCATCTGTTAAGGCGACCTTGCCAATGACTGGTAAGACTATAGAGGAAGCTAATACAATAGCTGCTACTCGAGCTTTAGGCTCTCCAAAAATAAATCTTCCCCAATAAAATACGAGAAAACAGGTGAGAAACACAGCTAGTGTACTCGGTAAACGAAGTGCAAATTCGTTGACCCCAAAAATAGAAAAAGAAGTAGCTACCGTCCAAAAATGAAAAGGTGTTTTACGATGTATACGTGACCATTCAAACTCTGGTATTAACCAGTCTCCTGTTGCTAACATTTGCTGACCAAAACCCGCATAAGCAGCCTCATCCTCATCCCACAAGGAGACTGAATGATTCATCAATAGGAGATTAAGTGCTAAAAACGCTAAAATAAAAGCTAAAAAACGAGGATTTCTCAACATGATATTTGATAATAATAATCGATAAGTTAACCCTTATTTATTGATTACTAATTTTACACATCACTGCAATAAAAAACTAATAACCAATAAACTGATAAGAAATAGACACCTGTTTACACAAAAAATATTATTATTTAGCGTACCTGATATAAGTATTCTTCTCTAAGCCAAAAATATTAAATTCATAATAAATATGTAAGGTATCATTCTGCCCTAGTTCCATAGACTGAATTGTATAAGGTATATTGGCAATATGATGTTCTCCTACAAAAGAAGATCCATCTTGCCAAATCGTCATTTGATTATTATAAATAGCTGTACCACTCTCATAATCTCCTGAAACATATAAAGTGTCTCCTGTTGTTTGAGCTGAGAGAATATACATTTTGGGAATCCGACCTGAGCTAGAATCTGCTTCAATAAAGGAAGTTTGTCCATTGACCTTTTCCTCTATACGATCCCAATAGCCTTCTAGTTTCACTCCCAAATCGTCTAAATTATCCGGCTGGTTTTCCTTTTTACAAGCTCCTAGAACCAAACTGAATAAAGTAACTAATAAAATACTTTTTATATATAAATTCAATCTATTCATCCTCTGTTTTTTTACGAACCAACAAACTTGTTAGAAATCTATTCCATGCTTTGCTAGCATGATAATGCTCCATACAAAAATCTAGAAAATTAGCTTGACTAATCAACTGTTCATCTTCGTATGTTCTCATATAGTAAAACTGTTTATTATAAATCAAGGGTTGGGTTTGAGCAGTAGATTTAAATATTTTAGGCAGCACCTTATTTCGGTTTCCTTGTATACCCTTTGGATAGTAATGTCTAAAGGTTTTATCCTCAAGCAAAACATCTACTTTAGAAGGATCTTGCATGATTCCTTCACGAATTTTCATCAACTCTTTTCTCTCGATATTATATAGACCTCCCCCGATCATGACCTCTCCAACACCAATATGGACATACATCCCAGGTAGGATACTTTTGCGCCCATTAGGTGCAATCACTGCTGACATATGCAATTTATAAGGTGTTTTGTCCTTCGAAAATCGAATATCTCGATTGACTCTAAAAATAGCCTGTCTAGGCAGCAAATCAAACTTAGGTTCTTCTTTCTGAACAGCTGCTATAAGAGCTTCTACAAACTTATGCATTGGTTTTTTGACATGCTTTTCATAATCCTTGCGATGTACATCAAACCAATCTTTATTATTATTGGGTGCCAAGCCTTTAAAAAAATCATTATAGGCTTCTGTAAAATACTGCATATAAGTTGATTTATCTAGTGATGACAAGCACTTAGAATTCTTCCCAAAAACTATCAAAATATTTTTAGCTTTAAAGCTAAAAACCTACGAGCTATTGTTAGATCACTTCAAAATAAAAGGTTAGCGCAATAAAATGCACTAACCTTCCAAGAGTTTGCGTTATGCGATTAGAGAGAATTACCAAGATCCAACTTCACCATCGTCTTCAGTTGATTCATCACTCTGATCACTATTGTATTCGTTTTCTGTATTCTTGTAACGACGAGAATACTCATCATAATCGTAGTCAGGCATTAGTTCCGTTTTGATGTGATCGATTACATCGTTCAAGCTTTCTGCAAAACGGTTGAAATCTTCTTTATAAAGGAAGATCTTGTGACGAGAATAAGAGTCATCCTCAAAACGGCGTGTACTCTCTGTAATAGTCACATAATAATCGTTCCCCTTCGTCTGACGAACGTCAAAGAAGTATGTTCTTCTTTTTCCTGCTTTCACTTTTTGAGAATACACACTCTCAAAACGTTTGTCTTTGTTATCAAATCCCACGTTATATAATATTTTAGAGTTAATGATTAAGAAGAAATTTCTATATATTTTCTAACAACAAAAGTAATTATTTCAATTTGAAAATAAAAAAGCTTACTTGTTTTCTTTTGCTAAAAATCAAATTATTTGTGCTGAAGTTGGTTAAAATTATGCTCAGTGTACAAAAAAACTAAATTTTGTCCTTTTTTTAAAGCCCCTATCTAGATGAAATTACACCCTTTTTGTCCCAAGCAATCAGTTTCCAAGTTCCATTTCTTCTTCTTTTATAAGTCTCCATTTCTTATACACAAAGATCCCCACTATTAAAGTTAGTAGACATAAACCCAAAAGCCCCCAGTTATTGATGACCATAACACGCCGTTGCAAACGAATAGGTTCGGTATTTCCGTACAAATGATTATTCTCCCAAAAATAGGGATGATAATACAACTCCTCAGCATGTTTCGTGGTTAAATAAGCATTTTTTGCTCTTTGCAGGGCTACAGCCTTATTATCCCATTGTGTCAAATAATCATAAAACTTATGTGTAATATACGAAGTAGAAGGATTAAATAGCACTACACTAGGATGCCCAGTGTACTGAAAGTTTTTGACCACATTATTCATAGACAAAGAGCTTCCTTTGGGCAATAACTCCAAGGAAAAAATATCTACCTTGGCTCTCATATTCCGAACTTGATAAGCATGTAATTGCTCTGAAAGCTTAAGTGTTGCTTGTTCATTGAATAAAAAATAAGGTTTTTTATCCAACGATGCAGAATCGCTGTAATCAACTGATAAATGTACAACACTATATCGGTTTTCGTGGATCATCTTATTCAAAAATGCTTCTGTAATTTCATCAGAATAATGTACATTCGTCAAAAAATCTGTGCTCAACTCAGTATTCTGGAGAAAATCTAAATGCAATAGATTATGAGCATATACAGGTGCAATACGATCTGGAATTTTCTCCCACCAAACTGCAGAATAAGATCTGTAAATAGCTATTTTGCGAGTTAGATAAGGTAAATTTTGCCAAGAATACTCAGTCGTTGTATCAATATACTTTCCTGTCAGACAGACATCAAAAGGAATGGCTAAAAACTTATCTGATGCAACCACTAGAATTTCTTCCAAATCTAAAAATCGCTCTTGATTCAAAAAGTTAAATAAATGTTGGTAAAGTAAGTGAGACGATTGGATAAAACTCGTCCTTGGTTTTGCACTCAGTTGTTGAACAGAGTCTTTATAGATAGCCTGTTCTACATCTTTTAACCAAGCTTCTTGTAAAGAATCCCACAAAATCACATCAAATTGTATAGTATCTTTTGCAATAACAAAACGATAGAGTTGATTCTGATGCTTCCACAAATTGAGCATAACATTCTGGTTTGGTAGCTCCTCTTGTATTTGCTTCATATTACTAAACACAGCCGCATAACGGAGATGGTAATAACGAGGATGGTATTGATGTAAACTGTCTTTGATATTTCGTATTTGGAGTTCTATTTTTTGCCTATTAGCAATTCGCTTTGTCAAAACAGATGCCTCAGGTACTAGCTCTTCCCATTGTGATAAATGATGTAGCTGCTGATCATGCTTACAATTATATTCCTTGGTGCCTTTCTCAATACAAAAATCTCGAAGATGTAGCATTCCCTCCTTTCTGTAATCTTCCGCATAAGTTTTCTTACTTTGTACTAATGCTGCTAAATCTCTGTTTTTGGTAATAAATTCTCCAAAAATTTCTTGATATAATTCATATTGCCTATACTCCTCAATATGAAAAAAAGCTTGCTCAAGATAATAGTGTGTAGATGTTTTTTGGTATAATAAAATTTCAATATGAATTAATTCTTCATAAGCATTTTGAATAATAGTCCAATCCAATTGTGCATCCAACTCTAAGCTACGTTGCACCAATGCCAACTTATACTGAGCTATGACTTGAGCAAAAATCCATTGCTGTTGTTGCTCATAATTATCGATCTGGTCGCTGAGTATTTCTGAGCTTAATTTTATATTACTAAGATCTGACAGTTGAGGCAAGTAAGGTGTATTAACCTCCGTATTAGAACTATCTAAATAATAAGAATAAGTGAGTTTCTGTAGTGCCTTCTCATAAAACTGAATGCTCTCTATGTATTTAGCTTCTTCTCTAGCTTTTTTTCCCTTTCGATAATCAATAATAGCATGTGCTCGACACACCCAGTCTAGTGATATGTATTGGTCATTGCTCCCCTTGTCTAAGTCCGATCCCATCTGAGAAAACTGTGCGCACAAGGTTCCCCAACTAAGAATAGAAAAAGTAAAAATCAATAACCAATACATTCACCTTTTAAGATTACTTATATTACCCAATAACATTAGCAGACTAATCCGCTGATTATACCTCTGAAAAAACTAT
>JAKVCT010000082.1 GCA_022448995.1 Saprospiraceae bacterium | reverse complement strand
ATGGCTTATCTTGGTAAGTGCTCAACCTTTATCTGCAGCAAAATCTTACTATGGAGAGCGTTGGGGAATTGAGGTTTTCTTTGCTGCTTGTAAAACAAGGGGCTTTAATTTTGAAGATACTCATGTAACCAAACTTAAACGAATTTATAACTTACTGTTTGTGGTAGCTATTGCCTTTATTTGGGCGATCAAAACAGGGGAATATTTAGTCAAAAACGGTTATAAAATCCCCATCAAGAAATTGAAAAAAAGAAAAGCCAAGCTCTACAGTATCTTTAGAGTTGGCTTTGATTATCTACAAGAGCAATTGCTCAATTTTTTATCAATTCAGGATAAAATTAGACTTTTGTCCTGTACTTAGACCAGAAACATATACCTATAATATTCAGGGAAAGTTGGTTGAATCAATAAAGAAAAAAGATAGTCAAATCTTAAGCAAAATGGTTTATGACTATGATGAGCAAGGAAATATTACCACAAAAGTTGAATATTCAGGTTTAGAGGTGAAGCGAATTTATACGTACACCTACGAATATTTTAATTAAAAAATAAAAAAGAATAAACCTCGTAGGTTTCTCAAACCTACGAGGTTTATTCTTTTTTATTCCTTCCACTTGATACTACAACCTGCACTAGGACGCTGCACAGCATCCACTTCTTCCTCTGCCAATACCGCATCAATAGCTGCACGCAAATCCTTGCCAGTAACAGGAATACCCGACCCTGGACGGGACTCATCCAAACGACCACGATAAACCAATTTCATTTCTCCATCGAATATATAGAAATCAGGGGTACAAGCAGCATCATAAGCTTTTGCAATTTCCTGAGATTCATCATATAAATACGGAAAAGTATAACCTACCTCTGCAGCTAGCTCCTTCATTTTTTCAGGGCTATCTTGAGGATAGCGCTCAACATCATTGGAACTAATAGCAATTAAACTTACACCTTTAGGCTGATAATCTTTTGCCAAGCGAACCAATTCCTCATTGACATGTATCACATAAGGACAATGGTTGCAAGTAAACATGATCAAGGTACAAACCTTTGATTTGAGTTTGCCTAAAGACATATAATTTCCACTAACGGTGTCCATCAAATTGAAATCAGGGGCTCTAGTGCCCAAATCTATCATATTGGATTCTTTGAGAGGCATATATATTTTGTTATTGAATAATATTCGTTAATAAATTTTTATTGTGATGACACAAAATACAGTTTTTTGTCAGATTGCAAATTAATTATCTGCTGTAATTTTGTGTACTTAATTTAGGAATAGCATCTTTGCAAAAAATAGAATTATGGATATCAATCTGATTATGTCTTTTCTGGGTGCATCTTTTTTACTGACCATTATGCCAGGCCCCGACAATATATTGGTCTTGACGGAGAGCATGACTAAAGGCAAACGAAATGGAATTGCCCTTTCTGTGGGTTTATGTTCTGGAGTTTTGGTACATACTATGATTGCCGCTACAGGCTTAGCCTTATTAATCCAAAACTCAAAAGTTGCTTTTGACATGATTAAGTATTTAGGAGCAGCCTATTTGTTATATCTAGCTTACCTAACTTGGCAGGAAGAAGCAGGAAAAGGAGAGGAAGAGGCTGAAGATTCAAATTCTACCAATAAGAATAGTCAATTTTCATTTTTTAAGATTGCTCGAACAGGCTTTTTTATGAATGTGCTCAATCCTAAAGTATCTCTGTTTTTTTTAGCCTTTTTACCACAGTTTATTGATAAGGATGGATTTAATATCACTATACAATTAGTAATGCTTGGGCTTATGTTTATGGTACAAGCTTTGGTTTTATTTTCATTAATTGCTATTCTATCTGGACAATTGAATAAATATTTAGATAGTCCGAAGTTTTGGATTTATACCAAATATACTAAGATTGTAATATTGACTGTTTTAGCTGTTTTTTTAGTAATAGCTTAGGCTAATACACATCCAAGAAGTGAAAACAAGGTTGTATTTCTACACTAGTAGCTGGATAATAACGCGTTACAATTTCTCCTTTTTGGTAAGGAATAGGCGAGCTGAAGTAAGGTGTATTATAAACAAAAGTATGAAATTCACCATTTTCACCACAAGGATCTACGACTTTGGGTAAATCTTTAACAAAGTCTGCATCAATTTTTCTACCTAGAAATTCTTTATCCAAAACAGCACCATTTACACAAACAACAATAGCTTCAATACCATAATCTATCATTTCCTGGATCAAGGTCTCACTAGGGATTTTCCATAAAGGAAAAACGCCATGAAATCCCATTTGCTGTAATTTATCTTCTCGATATTGGCGCAAATCTTCTAAATGAATATCTCCAAAAATAGAATATTCAATCCCTATCTCTTTACATTTACCCAAAGCACCTTGCATAATTTCTTCATAAACCTCCATAGATGGATGCTCTGGAAGATCTAGTTGAATCAATTCTACATTTGGCATACGTTCTAATTGAGCCTGTAGCAAACTTACACGTAAACCATGCATAGTTACCCGCTCGTGCACTGCATTAGTAGTGCAAAGTAGATGCTTGATCTGATGTGTTTGTTGAGCTTTGGCAAAGGCATAAGCAGCATCCTTGCCTGTGCTCCAATTCATTAAAGCCTTAGATTTCATTACGGCGTTTTCACCAATTTCATCCAATATTGTCGTTCGTTGACTTGAATATTGAGCCAATAGATACCACGAGGATATTCTTTTAGGTTAGGAATTTGAAAATCATGGACTTCCATGTTGAGCTCTAGTTCATTCTCTTTATGCAAGAGTTCATGAAGAGAGTTATAGACTTTTAGGTTAACAATGGACAAGCTTTGAGCTTCCACTAGCAAGCTAAAATCATTATTTACAATGGTTTTGGTAGAATAAATTTCACCCTTTGTATCAATCAAAATTACACCATCTTTAGACATGATATAAGCACTATAAAAATTAGGAATTCCATAGCCTAACGAAGTATCAGGTTCAGTAGCTTGGCTAGCACTTTTTTCCAAAACATCTTGGATTTGCTTATTATCAAGTTCAGGAAACGCTCCCCAAAAGCTGGTAATCATACCTGCCAAAACAGGGGAAGAGAAAGAAGTACCACTTGATGAGCTTGCTTTGTAGTCATATTTAGATGCCACAGCAGTGGATTGTCCTCTTGCTGCTAAGTTAGGCTTTAAGCGTTGATCGGCAGTAGGGCCATAGGAGCTAAAATAGGCACGCTCTCCATCTTTTTGAGTAGCAGCCACACTGATTACACCCTCTGCATCTGCAGGGGCTCCAATGTAGTGCCATTTGCCACCACCTTCGTTTCCTGCACTATTCACAATGATCATTCCTTTGCTGTGCGCTATATTAGCTCCTCTAGTACAGAGGGCAGTCTTACCATCGAGTTGTTCGTACTTATAGGACATGGTCGTATCATTAAAGTTCGTATATCCTAGAGACGAATTAATAACATCTACTCCTAGACTATCTGCTTTTTCTGCTGCAACTACCCAGTTAAATTCTTCAATTCTATATTCACCTTTTACATCTTCTGTTTTGAATAGATAGTAGCTCGCTTGAGGAGAAGTTCCTACTAGTAAATAAGGCATTTCGGAAGCCATTGTAGAGAGTACATTAGTACCATGTGTACTAGATTCATAAACAAATTCATCGCCTTGTACAAAATCATGGGTACCTAAAATACGATCCTGTGCACGCAAACTATCAAAAGCGGGCATTCGATGTACATGCGTAAAACCACCATCAAAAATAGCTACATGCATATCTTGACCTTTGTATCCAAATTTGTGAATCAAATGACCGTTTAGCATACGAGTTTGGTTGCTAGCATAGCCAAAATAATTACTTATTTTTTCTTCTTCGTAAGTACTAGGATTAGCCTTTCTTTTGGAGAGTTTTGGGGGTTTTACAGGTCGGAATTTTCCTAAATAATCAATGTTTTTTACAAATGGAAGTTGTCGGATTTGTTCTGCCTTATTTTTATCCTTATGTGGGATATAGACAGAAATAGCATTGAACCAATTCGAAGTGTTCAGAATCTTAAGATCTAAATCTTTTATTTTTCTTAGGTAAACGGGATCAATAGGTAAGTCAGTTTCGTCAATTGGAATATTATAGCGTCTTCTGCGTTCTAGAGCTCTAGGAGATAGGTAATCTTCTGGATGAAAAATACTGTAGGGTGTATTGTCTTTATCCAAGAACTCTACCCAATAGACATCTAATTTGTATTTCTCAGGTTGAGCGAAGAGTAATGTACTAAAACAAATAAAACCTAATAATGGAATACAATTAATATGGATTTTCATAAATATCAGATTGGCAATACAATAATCCCAAAGTACTTAGCAAAAGAGATGAAGAGATACCAAGAACTATGGTTGCTTAGCCAAAATACAAAAAGTATTTTTAATATATACTATGCTTCTTAGATTGGGAGCCTAGACTAGACAGAATACATCTATTTAATGAGTCATTAAAAATTGAATAGCATCTTCTTCTTTTGTAAATAATCTAAATGGAAAACTAGGTTTATTAAATTTGAGAATAAAGTTGCCTATCATTTTAGCAACAGGAGATCCAATGACGAGCGCTAATGCTTGGATATGTTTGTGAGGAGCAAGCTCCCCATTTTGAGTAACTGAAGCACGAGATTTTTTTGAAGCACCTTTGATCCCTCGAATATCTCCAAGTATACAAACTTTTTTTTGTTGACGATCATATAGTTGTTTGATTATTTCGAGAGATTCCATACTGTGGTCATATTCTGAATAATAGTTATTCCAAAGAGTGATCTTTATGATTCCGTTATCAAGTTCTTCAAAAATACCTTGCTTTGCTTTTTGATAGAATTTAGGCATTTATTGTGGGATCTTATGGGGTGAATATTTTCAAATATCAATATTTATTAAATATACAAAATACTCTTAATAATTGCTTATAAAAGATGATTTATTTTTTATAAGTATAAGGGCTTGTTTTGTGTAAAATACTTGATAAACAGTGGTTTAGGTGTTTTATGTTAGTGTCAAGAATTGATACACAAAGAAAGGTCGCTTGCATTTTACAATTTTTTTATAAAAAATAAAACTTAAAGTTATCTTATTTTATGTTAACAACATACAAAAAACATATTAAATATCGGTTTATAATAAAAGATATTATTGTTTTTTATAAAAAAAAGAGATATGAATGAAAAATATCATGCTAGCGACTTTTTGATTTCTTCGACAGAGTTGCAGATACACCCAGAGAGTAAGACCATCTTAGAGCAAGCAAAAGATAAATCCTTAGAATTAGGAATCTATTCAGAGACGTTTTATAATGGTCATCATACCATGACACCTTATATTTTTACAGATACAGATATAGGAAGATCCATCACAAGTACAGTTTGGTTTTCGACTCTATATTTTTTAGATGATTTTTTTGGAGAAGATATGAGAAAGGATGAGGAAATGCCTGATTTTAAGTTGTTATTTGGCATTTGGATGGGAATGGATCATCGGATAGATGATATACCTGAGCAATTCAGTTGTTTATACAAGGCTATTTCTTACTGTAGTCATCAGATCAGGGTGAACAGCAATTACAACTTTTTTAAACGCTACACAGAGTGGTTGTATCATCATATGCTTTATACCTTGAATCCTGTAGATTATAAGACTGTAGATGAATATATTGAATCTCGTATTCATTTTGGAGGGATGTATCCAACAATGGGAATGATAGAATATACGAATGATGTATATCTAGACCCTTCATTATTATCTAGATTTGAGCCACTCAAACAGGCAGTACAAGATTGTGCTTTGATCGGTGTGCTTTCGAATGATTTGATCTCCTATCACAAGGAAAAGCATAGTGAGCAAAATTTATTGAATGCATATCTGAAAACAGGAACAGTTAATACATTAGATGAAGCGATACAAAAAGGAATTATGTACGTAAACGATTGTTACATCTCTTTTAAGAAGCAGAGTAACCTAGTGAGAGCAAAAGTTGCTGTATTTCCAGCTCGAGAGAAGCAGATCATATTAACTTATCTAGAAGGACTAGAGCGCTTAATCTCCGCTAGCTATCACTGGCAAATGAGTACCAATCGTTACCGTTCGACAGAGAATATCTTTGCAGATTTAAGACAGAGAATAGTAGGTTAGTTGCCCAATTCCAGTCAATGGTAAGGATATAACTTAGTAAAGTATCTAAAAGCTCATAAGGTATCTTTACTTTTCCTATTTTTGATATTGTTCTAAGAATTTTATGGCTTCTTCTTTTTTGGTAAATAGTCTTAAAGGAAAACTAGGTTTATTAAATTTGATAAGAAAATTACCAACAAGTTTAGAAACAGGGGACTGGATAAGAATAGCTAGTGCTGCTACATGTTTATTTGGATCTAGGTCTCCTGTTTGCCTTACAGAAGCACGAGATTCTTTAGAAGATCCTTTCAACCCACGAATATCACCTAATACACAAATCTTTTTGTGATTTTGATGATGTATTGTCTTGATAATTTCCAGCGATTCAAGACTATGTTCAAGCTCGGAATAATAATCTTTCCATATCGTAATTTGCAAGATACCACTATCAAGCTCTTCGAAGATGCCTTGCTTTGCCTCTTTGTAAAATTTAGACATATCTTATTGTGTTTTTTGATTTGGGGGTATATGGTTTTGTACTAGAACGTTTTGCTTCCATGCGCAATTTTTTTAGTGGATAGCAACGTAAAATGCCATTTTCTTGATATATAAATTTTCCGGAAGATGTAATAAATATCTTTTCTGTATTCATATTCTAGTGTTGGGTGAAGTGTATATCCGGATATAATGTTTTTGTTATATTTTAATATGTTATAAAGTTAATGTATTATTGTAAATAAAGCAAAAGAGGAAGCCGGTTTAAACTAACTTCCTCTTTCTTTTTAGATATCTAATTACCAAATACCTTCAAAACCTTCAAGAATTACTTAAGTAATTTTTCATTAGTAATGACAGTTCGTTGATTTTTTACTTTAGCCGTACTGAGCACTGATTAGTTGTTAGTAGTTGATAATTAAGGTTTTATAAAATAAGGGTTATTTTGCGCATCCTTTTGGTTATCAATTGTTTACGAATCCTAAAAGGCTCTACGGAGCTAAACCCCGAAGGGCTCAACCAGGTTAAAACCTACGAACTATTGTTTGTAAGAAACTACTTGAATAAGCTTTATTAAATACAATTAATATTTAATTGCTTTCTGAATTACAGTTTCTTTAGTATTACTTAAGCGGATCCAATAAATTCCTTGGCTCAAGGATTGAGTATTCAACTCAAATTGGTGTTGACCCGCAGCAAATTCTAAGTGGCGTTCTTGGATTACACGACCATTTAGATCAATAACACTCAGTACAAAACGTCCAGTAGTTTGTGTGTTTAAGTTCATAGTTAGCTGATCCTTAAAAGGATTGGGTTGTAACTGTAAATTCAAGTTTTGGCTAGTAGCAGTAAATCGCTCTAAGCCAACAGGAATAGTAACAATCAAAACTGCTGTATCTGCTAATCCCGAGATATCATTGGCATTTGCAACAACTTGAAAAGTATCTTGTGTATTTCCACTACCTGTAGCTAAACCTGTAGACACATCAATAGAAGCGTTTCCATTAAAATTAAGAATACTCCAAGTTAGAGTAGTATCTGTTGCATTAGCTGGAGCTAGGGTTGCGGTGTACTGAAAAGTAGAACCTGCTGTAGTCACTATACCCGTATCTTGATCAATAACTAAACTAGTCAATAAGACAGCAGTTTGGTTACTTAAAGTTATATCCGCTTCACCATAAACAGTAGATCCATCGTTAGCTGTAGCTCTAACCGTCACGATACCATCATTATTTCCATTAGCTGTCAATAAACCATTTTGATCAATCGTTGCCATAAAGGCATTATTACTAATACTCCAAGTGATGGTCGTATCTGTAGCATTGTTAGGGGTGACTACTGCAGTCATTTGTAAGCTTCCTCCATCAACAGTAATATTACCTGGATCAGGACTTACAATTACATTCTGTACAGAAATATTATTCTGATTACTAATCGTGATAACCAAGGTATCTTTTAGATTAGATCCATCAATAGTGGTTGCAATTACTTCTACATCACCATTATCGATAGCCGTTAATACTCCGTTCTGATTGATAGAAGCTAAACCACCTAAGCTATTGACTTCCCAGGTTACATCTGTAATTGTTGCATTTGCAGGAGTAATTGTTGCTTCTATTGGTAAGCTAGCTCCATTGGTAGCAATTGTAGTGAAGCCACCTAGACCAGCAATACTAAGGTCTGTTGCTAGAATGCCCGTAATATCGTACATATCTCTAGAAGTACTCGTTACGGCATAGCATATAGTGGTTACACCACCATTACAGGCTCCAAAAGATCCTAGGGTTTGGTTGAGTGCTTGTATTTGGTCTTCAAAACCATCTACAGAGATCGTTGCTGTGGAACTCCCTGTAAATGCTTGTAGTAGAAGAAAGAAATCATCAATACTTTGAATATCACTACTATCAGTGATTCCTGCATTACTCAAGTTGCTACAGAAGTTATTAAAGATAGTATTTGCAGCATCACAACAAGTAAAATTAAAAGCGTAGTCTTCATTGTACACTGCATGTACCATATCCTTAACTTGCTGAATATCGAAGGAGAAAGCAGTAACTAAGAAGGTGTCACCAACAGATAATCCATAATCTGCGGCAAAAACACGTCCGTCTTCGCTTGTTCCTACAATCTCAGGACCCATAAGATCATTGGCTATTATGGCTTTATTGCTAATAATAAAATTGGTTGTTGGTAGACCTGAAGGTTGTACCGTATAGCTTGGAAGAGGGGTAGTATCACTGTTGACAATGGCAATAGATACTGCATTTCCACTCAATTCTCCTGCTGTTGCACCACAGTTAGTAGCAGAGCTTTGAGCTTGGCTAAACTGCGTACTCAAGAGAATAAATAAAATGAATGTAAAGCTAAGAGCTTGAGATAAAAATTTCATAATAGAGTTCTGTTTAAGATAGTTGTTCTGTAAATGATTTAAATAGAAGTTATTTAAGAATTAGATTTAATGCTGAAATTAAGATGATTGTTAAACAATTTCATATTCTGTAAATAGGTTTACCTATCTAAATTATATGAAAATTGGAGTATTTTTTCTTAGATAGCATACTAAAAAAGAGCCTCAATTGTTGGATTAGATCATTATGTCTACCCAAGGAATTACATTAATAGAAGTTAGTGAAAACTAGCAGTATTATCTAGCTCTAGATATATCTAGATGTATGCTCAAAAAGGTACAAAAGTGCTAGTGTTTAACAGCTAGTTGAAGGGGGAAACTACTTACTATAAGTATACATTGATAGACTGAGGACCTGTATCGTGTAGCAAAATCTATCAGGGATAAACTACAGTATCCTAAGATACAATTATTTGATTGAATCAAATAAGCCTATAAAAAAATGTTTGTAATGATCTGGTCATTACAAACATTCTATAGTATGATTGAGAGAGAAACTCTACTTACTTTACGCTATTTACGATAGCAGCAAAAGCTTCTGGTTCATTCATTGCTAAATCTGCAAGTACCTTACGGTTTAGCTCAATTCCGTTTTGTGCAAGCAAATGCATAAACTTAGAATAAGATAAATCGTGCTGGCGTACACCTGCATTAATACGCGTAATCCAAAGAGCACGGAAGTTACGCTTGTTTTGACGGCGATCACGGAACGCATATTGCATTCCCTTCTCAACGGAGTTTTTCGCTACTGTGTAGACCTTGCTACGAGCTCCAAACTGACCCTTCGCCTGCTTCATTATTTTCTTTCTTCTTGCTCTTGAAGCTACTGAATTGACCGAACGTGGCATTTCTTAAAGGATTTAAAATAATTAAACTAAATAAAGTTAAATGTTAGTGAGGGGTACGAGGTGAAGAAGATGACCTGTACTTGTCCACGTCACTAATCTTGTTGTTTCGAGTGGTTTGTTTTGATTACAAGCCTAGTAAGTTCTTGATGCGCTTCTCATCCGCTGGATGAACTAGTGCAGCATGTCTTAGACGAAGTTTACGCTTTTTTGTCTTTTTAGTCAAAATGTGACGCTTGTTCATCTGACGACGCTTAATCTTACCAGAACCTGTTACCTTAAAACGTTTTTTAGCACTCGAATGAGTTTTAGTTTTTGGCATGACAGCTTTGATTAATTAATTTTTAATAAAATCGCCTGCAAATATAGGTTTTTTTCAGACTTCTGCAAAGAAGTCTTTGAATATTTTTCCCCTAGACCTTGTAGGTTTTATGAAACCTACAAGGTCTAGGGGAGATTTTAATTAAAATTGATGTTTAAAACATCTAATTTTTGTTTCTTATTTTCCAGTTCGATCGTTTTCTGTACAATTTCTTCTTTGGCAGTACCACGATATTTATAGACAGTAGCATGAATCTTACTTGGTGTCTTAGTTCTATTAGTATTAGAACTAAAATAGTTAATTTGAATATTATACTCACCTTTAGCTGCTTCTTTTAGTACATACATTTCAGGACCATAGCCCTGAGTTACATCTTGAGTGATCATACCACCACTAGCCGTTTTCTTATTTTTATAATAACAAACCTCACCAGAAGGCTCTTTTATGTGTAAATCTACATCCGTATTGTCTGTATTCCAAGTGATTACAACCACCAAATCAGCATTTTCAAAATCATCATCCTTAGTCAGCTCATTCAACCGTTTCTGAGTATAATTCTTAAGATTATGGGGAGTATTATTCTTTTGAATTGTTTTTAGAAATTGGATATAATCCAAACGAACGATTTTTTTAAACTCACCATATCTATCTGCCCAATTTCCTTTTAGTGCCAACTCATAATACAAAACAGCTAGATCCACCTTGTTCATATCAGCCAAAATATTGGCAATAGAACGATAACTTTGTGGTTCATAAGGACGAGCTTGAATCACATTAGACATCAGATAATAAGCCTGTTCGGGCAAATCATAAGCGAGAGCAGAATAGGCAATATCTCTAGAAAGTACCAAGTCGCGAGAATCTTGCTCTAGTAAGGAACTCAAAGCACGCAGGGCATCTATTTTATTTCCTTTTTGGATTCTATTTTGTGCTTCTTCTTGAATTGTTTCATATTTCAATTTGGCTTCATCCAAGTGATTGAGGAAACCAATATTGAAATCTTTGATATGATGTAATTTAGCTTTCAGTGCTGGGATTTCCACCTCAAAAGCAGTCTTAGGCAACTGGTCTAGGAGCTTTAGGAAGTCATCTTCTAATTTCATATCTATACCTTTACCTTTCAGGTGGGTTACCCAATGTTTGAACTGAACCTTGGGGTCAATCAAACGCAGTTTTGCTTCTTTAGCTAATTTTTCTACTACGCTATTGACCTTATTTTGCTGAATCGTCTGATAATTTACCTTAGTATTTATTCCATAAGCATCATAATCTTCTTCAGATTCTAACATCAAAAAAGAACAATTCTTACCTGGAATTCTATAATGAGTTGCATAAGGAATTGCATATTTTTCTGTCAAATAACCCAAGTTTTCTAATTGGCGTGTTGCAATTTCACCGTAAGTACGTTGCGCCAAATCCGAAACAATAGCATCTGTTAAACGAATATTTAAGTGCTTTATTTTTTCACCTTGTTTAACCGTCAAGTTCACTACAGATTTGTCTGTGAGTCTACCACGACCTGCTGCAATCAAAGGTTGACCATTATAAATAAACTCTGGATTTCCTGCCAAGATAATATCCTCTGTACCGTTGATTTTGATCGATTCAATCTTCCATGGGGCATTGCGGAAAGCAGTACTTGCGCGTTGAATTTGAGCCTCACTAACTACAGAGAAAACCGCACCACCAGTGGTTTGTGTCAAATGATTGAGTAGACTGATATCAGTGCCTGCCATGCCTGTCTGGAAGGCAAAAATGCGATCACCTTGTTCTAGTTGTTGGCTTATCATATTCGCATTAGAAGCGCCCCAGGTTACATGTCCATCACTCAACAAGAAAATATAGTTAATTGTATTTTGTTGATCCCAACTAATCTGACTTGCTTCTTTTAGTGCGACACTCAAATCACTCGCACCTTCCAAAACTAATTGTTGAGCATGACTCAAAAATGCTTTTACATTGGCTTCTGTGTTGGGGACAAATTTTTCTTGCCACCAGTACTGTTCAATATTAAAATGTAATACCGCAAATGATTTGATCACCTCTCTATTATTATTCAAAGTAGCTTCCAAGAGTTCCAAATAAGCATTAAACTTATCAGGATTAGAACTCAAAGAAACATCTAGTGCAAAAACTGCTTTTTCGGCACTAACATTAGCTTCAGTAGTTTCTAATTTAGGCGTAAAATTAGCTGTAAAATAAGGCTCATCGTCGTTTTCTTGTAATACGATGGCTCCTGTATTTTTATAATTTACCTGAATGGTAGGTTCTTCAGGATTTTCTACATGCAGATATGTTTTCTTCTTTTTGCTGCTAATCTTTGCAGATTTTACAGGACTAATCTTAGGTTTCACGGAAGGTAAGTGACTTGCTTCTAAATCAACTACTAAAGGACCTTCAATCTGTGGCAAATCCAATTCAAAAATCTGATCTCTACCTAAGGTTTTTAGATTGATATCATAACCAATTACAACTTGGTGTACTTTGCCTGCTTGCAAGGGAAAGACTCTACAGTTAAAGATATCTGCGCCAGCCCACTCCATAAGTGCGGGGTCTACTTGTTTATTAACGGTTTGGGTATAAGCTAAGGCAGCTTTTTCTTTAGGTACGATTCTAGCTTCTTTTACTTTTTTCCAATTTTTTTCGTTGTTTTTTATAATATGTTCAGGAGCAAGATCTTTATGTTTTTTCAGTTGTTTGCTGTTAATTTCTTGATCTTTATCCAGTAAAACAGATTCACCAAAAGCGAAGAAATAAGGGGTTGCCCCATTGGGTAAACGCAATTTGAAGGTACCTTCTAGGTTATTATCGCGATCATTCAGATAATAAGCATCAATCAAAACTCTAGCTCTAAAACCATCTACTTGCGCAGATACATGCATACCCTTAAGGGGAATTTCATCACCTCTACCTACTTCTAGTTTACAGAGATTTGCCGTTTTTTTACTGCGCTTCCATGTTTTCTTTTTAGGAATAGGAATTGGGTTTTTGAAGGCATCAGATTTACCATCCTTAGCAAATAAATTGCTTTGGAAAGCACAACTAGCTCTGTCAGTAATACTAACTGAATAGTTATTTGCATCAGCCAAATCTAATGTAAGAGTGCTATCAGGGATACTTTCTGCACTTGTCCAATTGTAAGTAAGGGCATCACCTATATCAGCTTGATTTACACCCGCAGTAGTGGCTTGTACAGCCGAAATATCTCTAGTTGTCATTCTGTCTACATCTTCACTACTAAGTGTCTGTCCATTGTATGACGAAGCCAAGCTATGGCTTCTTTGTGCTTCGGCATAAGCGACTTGAGCCCTTACACGACTTTTTTCTGCTTCGGCATAAGCCAGTAGAGCCTCATATTCTATTTCCTTTTCAACTAGATTGAATTTTGTTGGTGGAGGCGGTGGAGGAGGAGGTGGTGGTGGGAGGACTGAAGAATCCTGCACAATATCTTGTACTATAACATCTTGGTTTGAATTGGATAAACTTTTATCGAATGTATTAAATTGATCTGAATCTGCTAGATTTACGGGATCAATAGGTTGATTAAATACATAAAAGGTTCCTAAAATGATAAGAACTCCCGCTACACTCGCTGCCATTGTTCGCCAGACTTGTCCTGACCAAATTGGGAGGATTGCAGCGCGTCTTTGTGTTGCTGCCATTGGTGTACCTGTCAGAATGCGTTGCTCAGTTTTATAATTTTCCAAACGAGCGTTTAGTTGCGGATGCTTGCTGAGTAAGGTATCAATTAGATCCTTATTAGAGGCTTTTAATTGGTTTTTAGAATAGGCTTCTAATAAGTAATCAATAAAATAATCTTGAAAATCTTTAGAATGTTGGATCAGCTCTTCCAATTCCTTGAAGGAAGTAGCATCCATGTTTTTATCTAAAAACTGCTTAATGATTTGATTGTAATATATATATGATTTGTCCATGATTGTTGTCTGTTAATAGTTAAAAAATGTTCTAATTCACTTAGCTATTAGCTAGAGCTAGAGACCCGAACATTTCCTTTGTGTTGGCTAGTTTGCTTGCGCAAATGCAGCCAGCGTCTAAGTTTGCGATAAGCCACTTGATAAGTACTTTCTAATTCTTCACAGGATAAATTGCCTGAATATTTGAATTGATAAGTTTGATGAATCTGTGCCCATGTTTTAGACCTTTGTTGGGCAAGTAAGATGATCTGATAAGTAGCTTCTGTAATTCCAACTTGATTGATTAACCAATGCTGAAATTGATGTCGACCATTTTTGTATAATTGTTGAGAACTACTCAGACTAATGTCTAGTTGTGCAGAGATTTCTTCATGCGTGTACTCATGAATTTCTCTTAGCAACATGACTTCTGTTCGCTTTTTGCTCAAACCTGCTTCTTTGTAAAGGACTCGTACAAAATCATCGCGATAAGCAGGACTTGGTGTTGGAGCAACTTCCTCTTTTGGTTGGGTTTCTTTTTGGATTAATTTCTCCAAGAACTTCTTATTTCGTTCTAATTGTCTATAAAAATCGACGCGTTTATTCTTCCAAGTTCGTTCAATGAAGGCTTTTGGGTACTGAACTTCATCCTTATCTAGTTTACTTTTGACTACATTGAAGATATGACTGATATTATCTTCCAAGATTTCTTGGGCATAACTATCCTTGAGGACATTCACCAAAAGGTGTTCTCCTATCGACCAGATCTGATTATACAATTTTTGTGCATCGGATTTGGGTAATATTTTTTGTATTTTTTTCCAAAATCCCATTGGTGTATTGTTTATAGAGGTTGGTTGCACTGTGGCAATTTATTACTCTTGGGTCAAAAATTAAATGGTGTGTTGGGTGTTCAGATAAAAGTGTGTTTGTGTGTATTTGTATGGGTGGTGTGCTTCTTTGTCGTATGAGTAGATGCAAAAACTGATAAATAAGAACCTATTTTTTATTTTTTTGAAAAAAAGTGTAGAAAATTATTTGAACTTCTGTATTAAACCTAATTCTTAAACAACTTCATTTACTTACTTGAATTATTGTATGATTTTCATCGGTAAATTATTTAGGAGGATTCGGAATTGCTGCTTATATTCGGGGCGAGAATAATTTTTCTGAATATGCCTCAAGCTATATCAATCAAGCAGAGGTGTTTAAATTAAATAAAAAAAATGGAAAGCATTTTTATTCCAAACGAAATCCTACGTGTATTCAAAAAAGCGTTTCCTCAGGTTAATTTGGCAGATGTAGAATGGTCTTGGGAAGTTCCTGCTAAGATTTATGAAGCAGATTTTGAGTTGGATGGAACAGAATATGAAGTTGAAATCACAGTAACAGGTCATTTATTATTGACTGAAAAAGAGATAAGTTACAGTGATACACCAAAGGTTGTAACTACAGCTTTGGGTGAGTATTTTCCAGATCATGCTGTAGAGGGCGTTTGTCAGGTGGATTATAGCAATGGAGATACTTCTTATGAGTTTGCATTGATCAATGCAGCTACAGGAGCAGCATTTGAAGTACATTTCAGAGAGGATGGATTATTTATTTTGTCTGGTGAAGATTTATAAACTGTTTAGCATATAGATTTTAGAGATTAGGAGTTTTTGAAAAACAACAATAGTTCTTAGGTTTTAGCTTCACAAAGCACTTTGTGGTTAGCTTCGCAGAGCCTTCTAGGGCTCAGCCAAAAATTAAAAAATCAACGAACTATCAAATCAACATAAACCGATTATTATGTATTTTGTTATCTATGTTGTGATTTGACACAAAAACTTCTAATCTTATTTTAATTGCAGCAATGATTCCAAAGGAAATAGCAATATTACAACAGATTTTAAAAAGGGAGCGGTTCAAGAAGCTCCTAGTTGTATTGATTGCATTTCTTGGAGGTGGAACCTTTTTCTTACTAACCATCTTTCTCAATCCATTAATACATTCCTTTCTGTTTTTAATGGGGTTTCTTGTCTACTTTGTAGGTGGCCTTTTCTTGGTACATGTTATTCGAACTTGGAATATTTGTTATACTCCTGTATATTGTTTATTTACGAATGATATAGAAAATCTAGTCTGGGTTTATCAGATTAAGCTTGAGATGATGCCTTTTGGAATTAAGTTTTGGAATGAGGAGACCTTGGTTCTGAAAACTTTAGATGCCAAAGAACACCAAATTCGCGCCTTTGCACCTCAAATAAAATTATTAACAGCTTATCTTGCTAAGCAAGCACCTCATATATCTTTTGGATACACAGCTGAGAAAGAACAATGGTACACAGCCAGTCCTATGCTTTTATTAGAAGATCGGGCTAATTAGGGAATCTCCCTAAGTACTACTCCTGTATGATCTGTATGGGGGTTCTATTTTTCCATGCATTGAGTAAAGATTCATTAGTACTGAGTTCAGTAATGAAAAACAGACTAAATGAACTAAAGACTTCTGACTCTTCAATTTTTTCTATCTCCACAGCAGAAGTTCCCATATAGTTAGAATGGATTAAGTATAACTCGCCTTCTTCTTTGAGAATAAATCCCACATGATTCTGATCAAAACCAATAAAATGAATACCTTCTTTTAGATAACTTTTGATAGCTGCAATATTTTCTTGGGTAGAATCTTCTGAAAACTCCTTCACTGCTGACTTTATAGCCAAGCTTTTAGCTTCATTAAACGGACCTTGTTGTGCTAATTTATAACGATTTACATTGACTCCAATATGTTTTAGGGTAGTTGAGACAAAGTATCCACAAGCAATTTCTCCTTCTTTGGGTTTGGAGGTGTGTCCTTCAAATGACCAAGTTGTTCCTTCCCAAAAAGGAATAATTTTATTCACTAAGGAAGTTTTGAAAAGTCTACCTACTGAATCTAGGTCAATTTTTTTGCTACTTAATAAGCTCCGCTCTTTAGCGATTTGTCGTTTTACAGTTTCGTAATCCTGAGAAGTTATACTTAACTCTTGGAGATTTTGTATTCCATTTTTTATTGGAATATCGTCTATTTTAGGAATCACAGTATCCCTTTGGACTGTATCAATATTCAAATTGCCTTGGATGTTTGTACGCTCTATATTTGGTGAATCGGAACAGCTTAGCATCATACAACAAAGGATTATCGTCAAATAGAGTAGATGGCTCATATGTTTACAGAGTGTTGAATAGATCGCCAAGTGAGGTTCATCCAGAGTACAAAATTTTAGTTTGATTGAGTGCTTCAATCTTATTTCTTACCTCTTTAGACAGCTCCTGGATCTATTATATTATATAATTTTGAATTTTTAATCTTGCTAGTATTAAGTGTAGGACTCAGAAGGTTTAGGCAACTGAATAACTACTTGATAAATACCTATTTTTCTAGTCTTTAGGAATTTTTTATTTCTAAATTTAGAATTTAATATGTAAAGTCTCCTGAATAAAATTCTGCTTGGATAAATCTTTTACATCTTTTTCGAAAGTATTTGGGTTGTACCAAATGGCTTGTGCAAATATCAGGCTAATCGGGAAGAAGCATAAAAGAAGAAGAAGTATTTTCGTATTTTGTATATTTAGAGTATAGTTAAGAAGAAATCTAGACTTTTTTTGAAAAAAGAATAAAAAATGTGTTACTTCATTTAGTCTTGTGCATCAAGATCTATAATAACCTAAAACTGTATTTAGTTT
>JAKVCT010000081.1:2295-18107 GCA_022448995.1 Saprospiraceae bacterium | reverse complement strand
ACAGCAGAAGAAAGTAATGCTTTCTACAAACGTAACCTTGCTGCTGGACAGAAAGGACTATCTGTTGCCTTTGATTTAGCGACACATAGAGGCTATGATTCAGATCATCCAAGAGTATTGGGTGATGTAGGAAAAGCTGGTGTAGCCATAGATAGCGTAGAGGATATGAAAATTCTGTTTCAAGATATTCCTCTAGATAAAATGTCTGTCTCCATGACTATGAATGGGGCAGTTATTCCAATTATGGCGTTCTACATTGTAGCTGCAGAAGAACAAGGAGTAGATGCTACAAAATTAGCAGGTACGATTCAGAACGATATTCTCAAAGAATTTATGGTGAGGAATACTTATATCTATCCACCTGCACCATCTATGCGCATCATTGCTGATATTTTCAAATATACAGCACAATATATGCCCAAGTTCAACTCTATTTCTATCAGTGGTTATCATATGCACGAAGCAGGTGCGCCTGCTGATATCGAGCTCGCCTATACACTTGCCGATGGATTGGAATATGTACAAACAGGTATCAAAGCAGGCTTGGGTATAGATGATTTTGCACCACGACTCTCCTTCTTTTGGGGAATTGGGATGAATCATTTTATGGAAATAGCCAAAATGCGTGCGGGGCGTTTACTTTGGGCAAAATTGATGAAGGATTTTGATCCTAAAAATCCAAAATCAATGATGTTGCGCACACATTCTCAGACATCGGGCTGGAGTTTGACGGAGCAAGATCCCTACAATAATGTTGCACGTACGTGCATAGAAGCTTTGGCGGCTGTTTTTGGGGGTACACAATCATTACACACCAACTCATTTGATGAAGCCATTGCTCTACCTACTGATTTCTCTGCTAAAATTGCACGAGAGACACAGATTTATATTCAAAAACACACCAATATTACCAAAGCCATTGATCCTTGGGCAGGTTCTTATTACGTAGAATATCTGACAGATCAATTGGTGCAAAAAGCATGGGCACACATTCAAGAAGTGATTGAATTGGGTGGAATGGCAAAAGCCATTGAAACGGGTGTTCCTAAAATGCGCATTGAAGAAGCTGCTGCGCGCAAACAAGCACGTATCGATAGCGGAAAAGATAAAATTATTGGGGTAAACCTCTTCCAACCAGAAAAGGAAACCTTAGTAGATGTTCTAGAAGTAGACAATGCTGCTGTGCGTAAGAGCCAAATTGAACGATTAGAGCGCATCAAGGCTGAGCGCAATCCTGAACAGGTTGCACAAGCCCTGAAAGCCTTGGAAGAAGCTGCCCAAAATGGTTCAGGCAACTTATTAGCACTAGCTGTAGAGGCTGCACGCCACAGAGCAACCTTAGGTGAGATTTCGGATGCGATGGAAACCTCTTTTGGTCGTTTCCAAGCCAAACATCAAACTATTTCAGGAGTGTATTCTAAGGAAATCTCTGTAGAAAATAAAGATTTCAAAACAGCTCAAGCACTGGCAGAACAGTTTGCTGAACTAGAAGGTCGTCGTCCACGTATTATGATAGCCAAAGTTGGGCAAGATGGTCACGATAGAGGTGCCAAAGTAATAGCTAGTAGCTTTGCTGATTTAGGTTTTGATGTCGATATAGGACCTCTTTTCCAAACACCTGAGGAAGCAGCTCGCCAAGCTGCCGAAAATGATGTACATATCTTGGGAATTTCTTCTTTGGCTGCTGGTCATAAAACTTTGGTACCTGCTTGTATCAAAGCTTTGGCTGATTTGGGACGTGAGGATATTATGGTGGTAGCTGGTGGTGTAATTCCTCAGCAAGATTATGATTTTCTCTATGAGTCTGGAGTTGTTGGAGTATTTGGTCCTGGAACAGTAGTGGCCAAGGCTGCATCACATATTCTGAACTTACTAATTGAGCTGGTACAAGAAGAACTTGATAACTAGCTAATATTGGTCTTGTATACTAGTTTATAATCTTGGCAGAATATTGTAGAGCTTCACGAAGCTAATAAAGCAAATTAATCACCTAATGTAGCTCTATTTTTCATTGAACTTGTTCAAAATCATTTTATGAGTGATAAAAATGACATACTGGTTTTAGAAAAATACGTAAAATCTACCTCTCGGCAATTTACGGTCAATGACGCTTCGCGTGTGACAGGTTTGCCTGTGCTAGAAACTGAATATGCTATCAAAGATTTGATGAAGAAATACGATTGTACACTCAAGGTCACGGATCAAGGTGATATGATCTATGATTTTGGCAGACAATTACTTCGTCGTTATCGCAAGACCTTTGGCGAACGTTTGGCCAGTGTTGGGAGTGCTTTGTGGAAGGCTTTTACGATCTTTTATAAGTTTATGATTTCTATCATTTTGGTAGTTTATTTTGTATTCTTTTTAGTCGCAATTGTTGCCTTAGTAGTGGTGATGTTATCTGGTGGGAAGGATAATAAAGACTCAGGGAAAGCTGCATGGAATTTGGTTGCGTTAGTCTTCCGAATATTTGTTTCCATTTTCGAATGGCAAACTATCATGGGATACAATAGAACCTATCGAAGATATGATGCTTATGGTTATGACTACAAACATTATGAAGAGAAACCTTCAATCGTAAGAGAAATTCGAAAAAAGCAAGGAAAGAAAGTCAGCAAAGAGAAAAAAGGATTTGTAGCTTCTATCTATGATTTTGTTTTTGGTCCTCCGCGTGTAGCAATTGATCCCTTGGCAAATCGACAAGAAGTAGCTAGTTTTCTTAGAGAAAATAAAGGATTAATTAGCACCTCAGAAGTACAAGCCTTAGCCGGTTGGAAACGCGAACAAGCTGAAAATTTCATGACAGAGTGCCTTGCCTATTTTGATGGAAAAGCCAAGATTAGTCCTAACGGAACTTTATATGGTGATTTCTCAGAACTCATTCGAGCCAAAGATAATACTGGAGCAGCTCCTATTATTTATTATTGGGATGAGTATGAAGCAGAATATGAAGTCACAGGAAATCAGAAAGGAAGAAATGCCTTGATTATAGGAATGAATGTACTGAATCTAGTTGCTTCTAGTATGGTGCTTAGTGTTCCTGACTTATATATAGAACTCTATTCGATAATTGGAAATATAGGTATGATATTTTTGGCTTGGGTTCCATTGGTCTATTCTATCCTATTTTTCCTAATTCCATTGGTCCGTTCCTTCCTACTGCGCCCTTATAAGAAAAGACAACATATTGCAAATATTCGCAAACGTTTGATGAAAGTAATTTTTCAGGACCACACTGCTCAAATTCCACTCAAAGTATTAACTAATGTTGCTAATCAACGAAAAACTACCGAAGAACATTTGTCTAATAAGGTTGTTCACCAAGTAATGATGGATTGTATTTTTGACTTGGGTGGAGAATCTTTTCAAGATGAGCAAGGAGAAATTTACTATAAGTTTGATCAGCTAGACACAGAGTTAGATGAAATAGAGTCTCTGAGACAAGAGAAAAATAGCCGAGGGGGGATTGGAGATATTATCTTTGAGGCCTAATTCAATTAGAAACGCGCTTGGTATACACCAAGCACCATTTAATCTATTTGTTGACATAAAATCAAAAAAGTTACTTTTTTTACTCCTTTTTTTGTAATTTAGTATCTTTCTATTAGGTACTAATTCCTGAAGATTTAGCTTCGCTCATTTTACCTAAGGGTTCAGATATATTTGATAATCACTTTAGCTAATCTTTATCTAAATTTAACCGCGTTGAGCCTTTCAAGATTTTCTTCACAGAACTTCGCTGTAGCCTGCTAAAACTACGTTTTGGTTATTAAGGTTAACTAAAATCGTTCTATCTAAATCTATTCTACGATTACTTTTGTTCGTTTACTTAAAAAATAAAAACTTCGGGAATCCTAGGTTATAAAAGCAATCTGTATTTATGTTATTGGATACTTCCATTGATTATTTGAAAGGTGTAGGCCCTTCTAGAGCGGATCTACTCAAACGAGAATTAGGTATATTTACCTACAGACAATTGCTCCAACATTATCCTTTTCGATATGTCGATAAGACTAAATTTCACAGAATAAATAGCATTGGAAAAAGTGAAGATCCAGTACAAATTAGAGGTATTTTGAGAAAAATGACCCTACAAGGTGATGGTCGCAAACGAAGGCTAGTAGGGACTTTTAGAGATAATACAGGTGTTTTAGAATTAGTTTGGTTCAAGGGTATCAAGTGGATACAAGATAGCCTAAAGGTTGGAGCAGAATATGTGATCTATGGTACTCCTAATGTCTTTAATGGTAAAATCAATATTGTGCATCCGGAGATTGAGCTGATGAATCCTAATAAGGAGAAGAAACCTAGCACTCTTGAACCCATTTATCACACTACAGACAAATTACGTGCAAAACGACTTGACGCCAAAGGCATAAGCAAATTAATGCAAGAATTACTTAAAATTATCCATTCTAAACGGCAACAATTGCACGAAACCCTTCCTCTACTTTTGATTAATTCCTTGAAGTTTCCTACTCGTTGGGAGGCTATGCTTTGGGTACATTTTCCTATCAATCAGGCTCAACAAAAAGCAGCTCGAAATCGACTAAAATTTGAGGAATTATTCTTCATGCAACTAAGAATTTTGCGTGCAAAGGGACAGCGAAAACTAGGAATTAGGGGATTTATCTTTGAGAAAATTGGAACTTACTTCAATACTTTTTACAAAAATAACCTCAAGTTTGACCTAACAGGTGCCCAAAAGCGTGTACTGCGTGAAATTCGTCAGGATATGCGCTCTAATTTACAAATGAATCGCCTCTTGCAAGGTGATGTTGGAAGTGGAAAAACAGTGGTAGGATTCATGTCTATCTTAATGGCGTTGGATAACGATTTTCAAGCAGCAATGATAGCCCCTACCGAAATTCTAGCACAGCAACATTTTGAGTCTCTACAAGAAATGGCAGCTGGACTGGATATTCGGATTGAAATATTAACCGGAAGTACCAAAACCAAAGCAAGGAGAACCCTTTTGGAAGATCTAGCAGAAGGAAAAATTCAAATCCTTTTAGGAACTCATGCACTCTTGGAAGATAAGGTAATTTTCAAAAATCTAGGCCTAGCAATTGTTGACGAGCAACATCGTTTTGGTGTAGCTCAACGTGCCAAGATGTGGCGTAAAAATAAAAATGGCGTCCCTCATATCTTAGTCATGACTGCAACACCTATTCCACGTACACTAGCCATGACTGTTTATGGAGATCTAGATGTTTCGGTGATTGATGAAATGCCTCCAGGACGAAAACCTATTCAAACTTTTCATAAATATGAGAATACTCATCGGCTTTGGGTTTTTGGACAGATGAAACGTGAAATTGCCAAAGGACATCAGGTTTATGTAGTCTATCCTCTGATCGAAGACACAGGAAAAGAAACTATGGCTGATATTAAGAATCTAGATGAAGGACATCAAGTTTTGTCTAGAGAATTCCCTATGCCTCAATATCAAATTAGTGTGGTACATGGTCGTCAAAAACCAGAGGATAAGGAATTTGAAATGCAGCGTTTTATCAAGGGGGAAACTCAAATCATGATTGCAACAACAGTTATAGAGGTTGGGGTAAATGTACCCAATGCAACTATGATGATTATCGAAAATGCAGAGCGTTTTGGCTTGGCACAATTACATCAATTGCGTGGACGGGTTGGACGTGGTGGTGGTGACGCCTATTGTATCTTAATAACAGGCTATAAGCTCTCTAGCGATGGTAAGTTTCGCATGAAAACAATGACAGAGACAACCGATGGATTTAAGATATCTGAAGCAGATCTAAAACTGAGAGGTCCAGGAAATATAGAAGGAACTCAACAGTCTGGAATCTTGAGTTTTAAAATTGCTGATTTGGTAAAAGATGGTGCAATCTTGAGAGAAGCTCGTAAACTTGCCGCAAAAATCTTAGAGGATGATCCCAATTTAGAACATGAGGATAATCGTCCTATTCTCTTTCAGTTGAATCAGAGTCAGACTAAAAAAGGGTTTGGAAGGATTAGTTAAATGAATGAAAAATGAACAATTAATAGTTAAAAGTTGATGTAGTTTCTGTAGTAATTATTAGTGTTTGAATGTTGAATGGATGTGGGTGCTGTTCTTAGGTTGGGGAACTTTGTATTCTGTTGCTGGAGTTGAGTAAATATTATATAATTTTTTACTTAAATTTAAACTCTTAAAATTAATGAGTTGGAAAATTGTTGAGCGTAGAATTGGAAAAGCAGGAAATCTAAAGCAACGCAGCCAAAGGCAACGCGAATGGGATAAAAAATATAATGGAAATTGGACGATCGGTTATATTGTAGATGGAGAATTTATGACTCAAGAGGAAGCATTAGAAAAGATTTATTATGCAAGCTATAAACTATATTTTGAACAACACCCTGATGATCTAGAAGAGCTGATTCAAACAGCCAAAACCTTACGCAATCCTCATGCTATCGCCACAGGTGGTGTAGACTTACAAGTTCCTGCTATTATGCAGTATTTGGATAAGCATGGACTGGAACTAAAAGGAAAAGAAGTCGTAGATATCGGAACATTTGGTGCACGATCACACAAACTCAGTGTTCGTTTAAGTCCCCTGACTATAAAAGCCAAGGATCATCCTAAGTTAACCTTAGAACAGTTTTGGCAAAAGAAAAAATGCTTAGCAATTTGGGAAGGAGGCAGTCAAAATATTGACTTTTAAGAGAATATATAGTGTAAATCTTGTATTGTGACGTACAATGCTTTATCTTTATTGGATGCCAGTAATACTAGTTTTTTTAGCAAAAAATAGAAAGAATTCGCTACCTTTGGTCTAGTGTTTGAACATTGAATGAAGTCCCACACTACGAGACAATCTAACTATACAATTATTCTAATCAATAGTCCGTAAAGCTTTAGCTTCGCAGAGTCCTTTGTGGTTAACTTCGCTGAACATTTCAAGCTCAACGAAACTAAAATTGTACTCACATGTAACAAATACACTAATTTTAGACATAGAAGTTGCAGATTATCATTATTTTTTCAAAATAGCATCCCAATCTAATGAGTATAACATCATCCTGTTGGATAGCAGTATGGTTGGCATTATCCAGTTCATGGATTGAAGTAATTGCCCAACCAGAGTTTTCACTCAATGGCTCTACGATAGTTGTCGCAGAGAACTGCTATCGTCTTACCTCTGATAAAGCAGGTAATGATGTAGGAAGTCTGTGGTGTGATTTCCAAATGGATCTGACCAATGCTTTTGAAATACAGTTTGCTGTAAATTTTGGTTGTTCGGCCTATGCTGGTGAAGGGATTGCTTTTGTCATGCACACACACGAAGATGCCTACGATGTTTTGGGCTGTGGTGGTAATAATTTAGGTTTTGGCGGTAGTGGTTCTTGTGAGGCTATTACCCCATCTCTAGCCTTAGAAATGGATACCAAGTTCAGTCGTAACCATAAAGATATTCACCGTCCTCATCTTGCGGTTGTCAAAGATGGAAACTTGAGCAAACCACTCACCACTCCTATCCCGATCAATAATTATGGTATTGACGTTTTGGACTGTGAATACCATAACATTCAGATTAAATGGTTGCCTTCCAAACAAGAACTCAGCGTATCTTATGATGGAGAAGTTCAGATGATCTATAAGGAAGATTTAGTTCAAAACATATTTAGTGGACAAGAAGAAGTTTATTTTGGATTTACAGGTAGCACAAGTAACCAAGCCAATATTCAAATGATATGCATACAGAATCTAATCATGGAACTAGATCCTGAGTTTGATAATAGTAAACGTGATTTTGAAAATGCTGTAGGAATTTATCCCAATCCACTCCGAGAACGTTTAACGATTGATATTGATCTAGATGAAGAGGAATATGTAGAATTACAACTATATGATAGTGGAGGGAAATTAATCTATGAGATTCCTACACATCTAGTACAAGAAAACCAATATTATTTTAATCTCCCTGGTTTACCTTCTGGTGTATATTATGTTACAGTTACCAATGGGAAACATCGCGTCAGCAAAAAAATAGTACATATAGCTACAGTACGTGCCTAACTTCTCTCCCTATCTTCTCTTAAGAATCCCTAGATTTTAAATAAAAAAGTTAGTTTAGTATTTCGTCTAAATATTCTAATTTTAAGGCTCTAGGTGATAAAACTGTAATTTACCAACTAGAATCACTTAGAACTAATTTTAAATACACCTTAATAAAATGGATAGATCTAAACTATTAGAAGTTCCCTCCTATGATGCATCAAAATATGATGTAATTGATCAACTAATTTCTACTATTGAAGATAAGTTGGACTATAATGAAGATATCAGTGATGAAATAGCCCAGGTACACTTGGTTGCCAATAAGGTCAATCAGTTTGATGAAGACACCTTTAAAAATTACTGGTCTGCAGTAAGCAAAGAAGAAATCATAGAAGAAATTCTCACTCCCAATCCTCCACGGATTGAAAATATTACCCAAGAAGAAATCCTTCAAGTCCTAGAAAAGATGACTAAACTAGATATTGCTCACAGTGATTATTATTTAGAATTACTGTGTAAAAATTGTGCTTATCCACACAGCATTTCTGACTTAATTTATTGGCCTAATGAGTTGGGTTACACCTCAGATCCATCGCTTGAAGAGAAAGCTAGAATCCTTTATAATAATGAAATAGCTCCCTCAAAAACACCTTAAATATAGAGTCTCGTTCCTATAATTTTCATCTAAAAACTAACCCACAATCTACCTCTAATTATGGATGCAACTAAGACCCACTATAATGCTTATGATTATGATAAAATTAAAGATAAAACTGTTTATACGAAGATAGAACAGTTGAGTTATTATCCACGTTATTCGCAGACGATAGTCCCAATTCCCAAGAATCTACATCTTTGTACTAAACTGAGAAGATTAGATTTTAGGACGAATGGTCGTAGAGGTTATTATTGGAATTATTCTTCTAGAGGTCATGGTACGCTCTCTTCCTTAGCAACTAAAAAGAAGTTTGAGAACAAATGGGATGAGACTATGGGACAACTTACAGAGTTAGAAGATCTAACCATTAATGACACAGAGTTAGACAGTGCCTCTTTTGGAAAGATTTTGCCCAAATGGACAAAGCTCCGAATTCTAAAAATACAAAAAGCCAATTTGAGTCAGATTGAAGGCATTTTAGAATACTGTCCTAATCTAGAAGAACTCACCCTCAATGCTTGTATTATACACTCTTTGTTTTCAGAAAAACACTTGCACGATTTTAGTAAACTCAAAAAACTCACTATCTATAATTCGAATATTAATAGATTTACGAATTTTCCTAAAATGGAAAATTTAGAAGCTATGACATTCATGAATAGTAAGATAAAACAGGAGTTAAGAATCCAAGAACTCAATGCACCTAAACTAAAAGAATGGCGTTTTACCAACAGTTCTATTGCTTTCCACGATTATGAAATTAGTTTCCATCCAGATACACAAAATGTAGAAATAATCCACTTTCATACTTCGGGTTTACGCCCATTCAAGACCGATTTCTCTAATTTAAAGAATCTACAAAAAATCAATATTTATGGGAATCAAATTATAGAATTTCCAGAATCTTTGTATCAGTGCAAAAAACTAGAGGAAATAGAGATCAGTAACAATAACCTATCTAGAATTCCTGAAAAACTTAAGGAACTCCCCAAGTTAAAGAAGCTAAATATTGATAATAACCCTCTCAGTACCTTCCCTGATTTCTTATTGGATATGGATAATATTTCCTATCCAGACTATCGAGGTTGGAGGAATATTTCAACTTATATTCAGTACTATCTTGCCAATAAGGTTAGCAAAGAAGATATTCGCCATTTTATCAATTTTTGGGTACACCAAAAAGAGACTACTTGCCCAATCCAAACACTTTTCTACTTCTGTAGAAGCAATAATGAAGAAATTTTGGCAGGTGTAATCAAGGAAATTAAACAACGTTTTAATAAAAAATCATTTGCAGAAGTTCCACTGAATGCAGAAAGTAATGTTGCTTTTCCTTGCGATTATCCTGGAGCAGATGTAAAACAGTTGAAACAACAATTGGAAAATCTGGATATGAAATGGTCACGCAAAATCAGTAAAGAAACGACACATGTGGTTTTGGGACAAAAAATGCTGAAACGCAATAAATACTTTGATCACTTTGTCTTTGTGACCTTCAAAGAAGTGAAAGATGCGGTGCAAAAAATGGATGGTTCTGGCTACTTGTTAGAAAAAACAGAGGACACAGAGCAAATGGAAGAAGGTATTGCTGCTATGCTGATGAGCAAGCAAGAAGATAGTGTGAGTACAGCCATTGAGTTGATTAAAACTGGCGGCTTCACCTCTTCTCTAGCTAATGCTACCATGTATGCTTATCTGAATACCAGCCAATCAACTGTGCGCAAAATCATTCGCGATTTTTGGTATACTTCTGAATTGCCTAAAGCCACTATTGCTAAAATTAAACGGGATATTTCTCATCCGGATATTCATATCGCCTATGGTTCAGAAAAACGCATCCGCAAAAAGCTCTTTAGATATATAACTAAATTGGAAGGTTTTGATGCATTTACCATTGCTGAGAATTTTTATAAAAATCAGCAGCGTGCTTATCTATTTATCATGGATTATGCACCAAGTGATCATAAGATTAAATTCTTGAAACAATTTGTGGAAGGTACTACGCTAAAATTGAGCCCAATGACAACACTTATTGGTTTACCTAAAGATATTGCACACTTCAAGGATATTGAAACAGTGGATCTTTCTGGTTGTAATTTTGTACGTTTTCCAGCAGTATTATACAAATTACCAAAATTGAGAAAAATTGATTTAAGAAATAATCGACTCAAGGCTCTGCCTAAAACTAGCAAAAGTAAATTGCATCCAGCTTGTGAAGTTTTATTCTAGAGCTTGTCTAAAATTAGGATAATTCGGGAGGTTTAAACCTCCCGAATTACTAGATCAAAACTAAAATTCCTCAAAAAAATTACTCTTGACTCAAAAGCGCGTTATACTTTTTCATAATCTCATCCTCTGTATTATCATTCTCCACAATTTGCACCATTGTTCTACCCACACCTTCTAGAATAGAGCAAAAACCAGCCGAAATATCCAACGAAACTTCTAGTTTTTCCTCTGTTATCTCCTTTTCATTAACTGCATTCTGAATCAACTCTGCCATCACATTTTCAGCTTTTGTAAAAGCTGCTGCTTCTTGAGCATTGAAGTTAGCTATATGTTCTTTATAGCAAGATAAAGTCTCCGTATATTTCTTTCCGAACACAGCTTGCTTATCTAGCAAAACTTCCTTCATTTGGTCAATCTTAGCCCGCGTTGCTTTTGCTTTTTTACGATCACCGTTATAGGTTTGTGTTCTAAGAACTATCAATTCATTAGTGATTTGTCCTGTAATCTCTTTTAGCTCATTAACTGCAACTTGCAAACCGTTATTATGTCCACATAGACACTGCTTAGTCAACGCATCTGAAATCAGACCTTTACCTTCCTCTGGTAATTGATTAATCAATTCGTTTTTTGACAAGTCCAAAACTACCTGATATTCTTGTAAAATCTCTTCTTCCTCAGATGTTGTTTTTGCGATGTCTGGATTTATCAATACATGAAATAATTTACCACACTCATCTTTCTCTTCCTTGGCCTTGCTCAGAAATGCAGTGTACTTATCCAATAAGTAGATTGAAGATTTAGCATCTTTTTTGGACACCGTTGCACTCAAACCTCCTTCTACACAAGAGCGTAGATTTCCTTGTTCTTCCTTTAGTTTCTGTACATGCGAAGTGGTATAAGCAAGATCCAGCTCCTTATATTTCTCAAACTGCTCTAGTTGAGTCTTTTTAGTTTTTCTATTTTTAATTAGGTCAGCCAAAGCTTCTTGTTTTGCATTGGCTGCTTTATGTAGCGCTTCTACACTTTCCTTCAGCTCTATTTCTTCCATACAAAGACATTGGCGTTTCCAAGCTTTCTTGAACACTTTCTGTTCTTTTTTAGAAAGTGACTTTATAAATTTTGATTGCGCCCAAAGCGTATTGATAGAAAACAATAAGAAGATTAAACCTAAAACTTTTATAAAAGAGATATTGAACATAAACATAATTGATGATTTATCATGAAGTTGTTTAAGAATTAGATTTAATACAGAAATTCAGAGGATTTTACTTCGTAGAGGTTGAATCAATGAATTTGATGCGGTGAAGATGATTTTTAAACAACTTCCATAAATGGATTTCCACACAAAATTAAAATACTTCCTAAAGAATATCCACAAATCATTTTTTTTTTCTAATTTGCTTATGTAATTCTAGTACATAGAATTTTTGTACTACAACTAATATAAATCAACCCTTATTAATAAATAGTCCGAGAACCAAGCGATCTTCCTATATGGATGGCTTGATTCTAAACAAACTCTAAAACAATGGCTAGAAAAGTAACGGATATCGAAGGCATCGGTCCTGCATCTCAGACAAAATTAAGCGAAATTGAAATCACAACTGTTGATCAGTTATTAGAAAAAGGTGCAACACCAAAAGGTCGCCAAGAAATCCATGAAAAAACTGGAATTGACGCTAAGCGCGTTTTGAAATGGGTAGGTATGGCTGATTTATTCCGCATCAAAGGAGTAGCTAGTCAGTTTGCAGAATTGCTAAAAGCAGCAGGTGTAGATACTGTAAAAGAACTGAAAATGCGTAATGCAGATAACTTACACACAAAATTAGTAGAAGTAAACGAAGAAAAGAAATTAGCACGTGCTGTACCTCGCTTGGAGCAAGTGAAAGATTTTGTACAGCAAGCTAAAGAATTAGAACCTGTCGTGACTTATTAATTCGAACTCTTATCGAAATTAATAAAACGATAGTCTATAATTCTTGTATATATGTTCATATTTGAACTACATTTGTAAGCGTTTGGTGGTCAGGAGGTCATCGAACGCTTATTTTTTGATTTTACCGCTTTTCCTAATGAATATAGCAAGTATGTCTGTAAGCAAAGAAATTGATCCCAATACCTTGGAAACAACCGCTCCTAGGCCCTCTGCTTTTGGGAAGCAGATTGTTTCTTTTTTTGCTCAAAAAATCGTCTATCATTCACTCCTTTGGATGGTTTATATCGCACTAATGCTTATTGTCAATAGTGCCAGTCAGGGATTTTGGTTCACCTTGATCAATGTACTGATACATACCTTCTTTTTAGGTACTTTGGTGTATTTCAATCTCTACTATTTACTACCTAAGTATCTTTCTGAGAAACAATTCTTTACATATTTCTTACTCTTATTCCTCTCTACACTGATTGCAACTCCCTTGGAGGTATTTTGCTTATACCAGAATATGGCAGCTTATCCAGCTGCGCAGGAAAGTATCTTGCAAAACCAGCTCTCGCATCTAATCTTCATGTTTATTGTGTTGAATATAGGTACGGTTTCGACCATTGTCAAAGAATGGTTGACACAACAACGCATTCAACGAGATTTGGAAAAGCGTAATTTACAATCTGAATTGAGTTTCCTGAAATCTCAAATCAATCCACATTTTTTATTCAATACATTAAATAGCTTGTATGCCTTAACACTAAAAAAGTCTGATCAGGCTCCAGAAATTGTCCTGCGTCTATCTGAGATGATGCGTTACATGTTGTATGAATGTAATAATAAAGTAGTACCTTTGGATCGTGAAATCCAATATATTCAAAATTACTTGGCATTAGAGCGAATTCGTTACGGAAGTAAGGCTAGAATAGAATTCCAATACATTGGAGAAGAGGCTAAGCTATATCAAGTAGCTCCTTTGTTATTTATTCCTTTTCTAGAAAATGCCTTCAAACATGGGCTCGGACATCAGCTTAGTGGTGGCTTCGTAGAGATCTTATTAAGTGTAGAAGATGATAATATTGATTTCTTTATACAAAACAGTAAATCAGAAAAAAAGACCGCACTGTACTACAAAGGTGGCATTGGGCTAAAAAATATCAAGAGACGTTTAGAACTGATTTATCCCAATGATTACGATTTGAGTATGAACGACATGGAAGAATCCTATTCTGTTAACTTACAAATAAATATAAAACCAACCAATACCTTATGATGAATGTGATCATGGTGGATGATGAACCACTAGCGCTAGAAGTATTAGAAACATATATTAGCAAATTACCTAATCTGAATCTTGTAGCTAAGTGTAATAATGCAATTGAGGCGTTCCAAGCATTAAATACTCATCAAGTTGACTTAATGTTCTTGGATATCCAAATGCCACAAATCACAGGAATTGATTTTCTCAAGACTTTAGCTAATCCTCCAAAAGTTGTTTTCACTACAGCTTATTCTGAATATGCTGTGGATGGCTACGAACTTAATGTAGTTGATTATTTACTTAAACCTATTTCTTTTGAGCGTTTTGTCAAAGCAATTGACAAAGTTATCTTGAGTTCCAAAGCAGACCAAAATAAAGTCGTGGTAGCTGCACCTGTTGAAAAAGCTGATTATATTTTTGTAAAAGCTGACAAGAAGTTAGTCAAGGTACGCTTTGAAGAAATCTTCTACATTGAGGGTTTAAAAGACTATGTAATCTTGCATACTCCTAATGGACGTATTGTTACCCTACAGACTATGAAAAGTTTAGAACGAAAACTGTCTGATGATTTATTCATGCGCATACATCGTTCCTATATTATTAACTTGAATCATATTGATGCATTAGATGGCAACTCCGTTTTGATTCAGAAAAAAATGCTGCCTGTTGGCAAAAACTACAAAGAAACGTTACTTGACGTTGTCAACAAGAATAGACTATAAGTCTATAAAATTCTATAGAGCTTGTGGGCGAAGGATTGAAATACTCCGCTTCGGATAATACCTAAAGCGAGGCATTTCAATCCCTCGCCACAAATTTCCTAGCCTCACTCCTTGCTCTCCGGAATTACTTCCTATCTAAAACGCTATCTCATTACTCCTTTTTTTATCCATATACCAAAAGAGTTGTTAAGGGAAGGTTATTTTCTTTCCGACTTTCTAACACTTCTCAATAATTAGCGTATCTTATCTAATTAGTAGTGCTAAGCACGATAAATACTTTACAGTTCATCGAAAATAAATACCTTTATGCGCATTATTATCTATTGCACATTACTACTTTTGAGCACACAAGTTCTTGCCCAAGATGCTCGTCTTGCAAGAGAGTATTACAATAATGGAGAATTTGAGAAAGCTGCTCCATTGTACCAAAAATTACATGATAGAGACAGAACCAATGATTATTATTTTGAGCGTTATTATCTTACCTTGCTCGAGCTAGAGGATTATACCGAAAGCGAACGTATGATTAAAAAAGCAATCAAAGCAAGCCCCGAAAAGGTACAACGCTATGTTAATTATGGGATAATACAAGAACGCCAAAATAAAAACGAAAAAGCTGCAGAACAATACGAAAAAGCAATCAAATTGCTACCTGCTCAACAGGTTCAGATCGTTAAACTAGCCGAAACATTCACTGCAAATAAAAAATTTGACTACGCCATCCAAACCTTTGAAAAAGGTGGAAAGCTGATGCGCGAAAAAAACATGTTCGCTTATGAATTGGGACGAGTTTATCAGCTCAAAGGCGATACGAAAAAGATGATTGCAAGCTACTTAGATTGTCTGCTCTATTTACCCAACCGTATGACGAATGTTGAAGGAATTTTCCAGCGTTATTTACAACCTATGGATGGTGGTTATGCAATGCTAAAAACAGAATTGTATGCACGTATCCAAAAGAGTTCTAACACCACTTATCCAGAATTACTTATTTGGGTCTT
>JAKVCT010000081.1:0-2285 GCA_022448995.1 Saprospiraceae bacterium | reverse complement strand
GTCTTTATGCAAGAAAGTGACTATGGTAATGCTCTAAAACAAGCTAAAGCACTGGATAAACGCTTGAATGAAAATGGGAGTAGAATCTATCGTCTAGCACAAACAGCACTCCGTGAGGAGAACTATCAAGCTGGTATTGATGCTTATGCTTATATTATCTCCAAGGGTAGAATGTGTCCTTATTATATTGATGCTAAACAGCAGATCCTAGCAGCAAAACGAAAGCGTTTGGTCAAAGGATACGCATATACCTTAGAGGACTTGAAGATTATGGAAAAGGAATATGAAGATTTCTTAGATGAATTTGGACGTAACAGAGAATCGTCTAAGATCATGCGTGAGTTGGCTCAATTTGAGGCAAAGTATCTAAACAATAATGATAAAGCAATTAGCATTCTAGAAGAAGTTATCAAAATACCAAGTATCTCGCGTAATAATCGCAATGAATCTAAAATCGAATTAGGTGATTACTACCTAATGAAAGGAGAAGTTTGGGAAGCTACCCTCCTGTATTCTCAGGTGGATAAAGAAATGGATGACGCTCCTTTAGGGGAAGAAGCTCGATTCAAAAATGCTAAACTTTCCTATTACAAAGGTGATTTTGAATGGTCTCAAGATCAGCTAGAAATCCTCAAGGGGTCAACCTCTGAGCTTATTGCCAATGATGCTATTGATCTCTCCGTATTTATTATGGATCATTATAATTTAGATACAACTGCACGACCAATGATGATGTTTGCCAATGCACAATTACTCAATTTTCAAAATCGTTTTGAGGAATCTTTTACGGTCATGGATAGTATCATTGATATTGATGGTAAACATGGTTTGGTTGACGATATTTATTTCACCAAAGCGAAGATTTATATCCAAAAAAGAGAGTATCCACAAGCAATTAAACTCCTGGAAGAAATCATCGAAAAACATGGTGATGGTATACTAGCAGATAACGCCATCTTCACGCTGGCAGAACTACACGAAGAGCGCCTCAATCAACCCGATGATGCCAAGGAATTGTATCAAAAAATCCTTTTTGATTATTCTGGAAGTATCTTGGCAGTGGAGGCAGGTAAGCGTTTCCGACGCTTGCGTGGTGATATGAGTAGTGATGGTAAGGTCACCCCACCATGGAAAACGAACAACCAATAATTTGGATTAAATTATAATATAACCTCAATGAAGTGTGGTGTAGCAATGCATCACACTTTTTTTATTAAGCGATAAACATGGAAAAAGAACAAATCCTTTTATGTAATAAATATTCTTGTCAATATACACCCAGTCCTGAACATCTAAAAATTGGAGTAAGTCTAAACATAAAAGATAATATATTCCCTATTCACGGTCTTAGACATCCACCTAAAGGAGATACTTCTGGTTGGTATATTTGGGCAGGCGATTATTCTGAAGATCCTAATTTTTTCCAACCATTACATATAATACATTTAAAAGATTGGTGTCCTTTAATTTTACCCTATCTTGGACTCTCTGCTGGTTGGAGATTTCTATTAGCTCCTGATTACGAAGATGTATGGCAGGATGATAAGTTACTCTTAGTTTAATATCAAATAGGATATGGAACTTTGAAAAAGGTGATTGTAGGCATGTACCAAAATCCGAATAAGCTAAAAAGTCCCAACGGGACGACAGAGCCAATAGCATTGGGAGTCAGCCCAATGCTCACAAAAAAAGCTAAGCAGCACTATACTACTTAGCTTCCAATACTCGCTAGGAACAAGTCCTATTATCTCTCCAATCGGCTAATCCCAATCGGCATTTTCTTATCATAAATAAACTTCTCAATCTTTTCTCCCCTACGTTCAATCGTCAACTTATCATCATTGATAATTGGATTTTGGAAATTGAAGGTAAACTCCTTCACTTCCTTACGGATAAAATTATACAACTCCTCAACTGTGATAATCTCATCAGTTTCAAAAATTACTTTCATTTTTTCATCCAATTCATCATAAGTTTGTTGTAAATCATCAACAGTAGAATCATTTTTCTTGATAGCTCTGTCTAACTTTCTTTTTATTGATTTTTGCTCCTTTAATAAAGCTATATACTCATCAGAATATCCATCAGCATGACCTTTCAAACCTTGCATAAAGTAATAGCTGAATACACCTTGCTCCAAATTCTTAGCCTCCAATGAAATTTCCTCAGAAGCAGAAGACATAATCACAGCCAAACCACCTTTTACATTTTCAAAACTCTTGTAGAATTTTTTAATTTTCTCACGAGTAGTAAAACCTGAACGACTTGAGCTAGACGGCATTACC
>JAKVCT010000080.1 GCA_022448995.1 Saprospiraceae bacterium | reverse complement strand
CAGTTAAAAGGCTGCTTGAATTTACTTCGTAGAGCCCTTCGGGGTTAAATACAAATTAATTGTGGCTATCTACTTACTTATCTGTTCTTTTCCACATACCATCCTCAAAAACAAAAAAGTCTGGATTTTCTTTTACATAATTTAGCATCTCCTGAAACTTATCTTCCGGAAGATTAGTTGCGGCTTTCCACTCTTTCTTTGCGTCAGGATTCTCCTTTAGCTCCTCAATTATGTCACCTATTATTTTTTTAGAGTAATACTTCAAAGCCTCATCAAATTTACCTTCTTGTACTAATCGGTACTGTTTAGCCATACACTCCATAGCGCCCTCTCCTTTGCGTGATTTATCATAGATTGCAGCCAATTGATTTGTGGATGCTTCTGTTGCTTCACTATTTGTTGACGTTTCTGTCTCATTTGCCTCAGCAAGTTGGTTGGTTGATTCGCTAGTCGACGGCTCTATTTTTTCACTATTATCTGTTTGGGGATTATCCGTATTTACCTGAGTTGTTTCAGTAGGTTTTTCTGATGGTTTTTTATCCGAATTATTGTTCGTTTCACTACATGAAACCAATAAAATACTTGCTACTGCAATTAATAAGAGTTTTTTCATTATAAATGATTTTAATAAGTTGTAATCAACGAAGTTATTTAAGAATTAGAGCTGATGCAGAAATTCAGAGGACTTAAGTAAGTGGACAAAAGTAACCGTATAATAGATTTTAGAATATTTTAGCTAATTTCAATGCAAAAAACACAGCAATAGCAGGCTATTGTGAGTATTTTTAAAGTAGAAATTAGTCAAAAGATATATGCGAGAACATTTGACCGATTACTTAACTGCGGTAAAGATGATTGTTAAACAACGTCAGCATTTAATTTTCTATTGCTCCTTTGAGCACTGTCTAAATTAGTAGAAATTACCGAGAAATCTCCTATTAAATGTCCCAATGGTCGTTTTAGATGTCCGAATGGTATTGGGTGGTAAAAAAGATAGGTATAGAAATATTTGATGGAGCAGACTATTTTTTTTGCATGGTATTCTTTCTGGAGAGCTTTTAGGGGATATCATCCTGTTTGGATCTCAATTATACTTCATCAATAGGGATTGTAATCTTGACTTTGGTGCCCAATGCTTGATTGTTCTCATCTACAAGATCCGTATAATAAATCCCCAATTCTTGATGTTTGAGCTGTTGTAATAATTCCAATCTTTTTTGAGTAGCTCCTGTAGAAAAAGAACGATGATGTCTATTCTGTTTTTCTTTAATTTCTTGGGCGTGTTTTCTGCCTATTCCATTATCAATAATAGTACAGAATAATAAATTTTGATCTTGTTTTAATTCAAAGGAAATCTCAAGTTTTTTCACCCCTGTTCTTTTGTGTAACAAACCATGCTTCATTGCATTTTCTACAAAAGGCTGAATAATCATGGATGGAATAAGAATATTTTGATTATCAATACTATTGATCAAAAAATCAAGCTCACCATCTAGCCGCATCTTTTCCATCTGTAGATAATTGGTTAACAACTCTATTTCTTTTTCTAAAGGGATGAAATCTTTGTCGGAATAATTCAAAGTTTGTCTCAGTAGAATCGCAAACTTATTGATATACTTATAAGCCTCTTTATTTTTTTTGAAACGGATAAGACTTTGTATTGAATTGAGTGCGTTAAATATAAAATGTGGATTCATCTGACTCTTCAATGCAGTCATTTGTGACCCAATTAGGTTATTTTTCAGCGTATTTTTAGCGTGAACTTGACGTAAACGATTCTTATATACTAGCCAGCCTACCAACATCAACACACTAATAATCAATAAGTTAAACCACCATCTTTGCCAAAAAGGAGGTTTAATCTCAAAAATATAACTGATATGTGGAGTTCTACTCCCCAGTTCGTTTTCGAAATAAGCTTCCAATTCGTAAGACCCTGATTTCAGATCATTCAGAACGACAATAGGTTTGCCTTCTTGTTCTATCCACTCTTTGCCATTTAGTCTCCAAAATAGCTTTCCAGTAGTTGTCAAAGAAGAAATTTGGTAGCGCACTTGGATATTATTTTGGTCATATTCTAAGCTATTTCCTAATATCTTATCCTTATTAACTAAGACTTCTAGGATCTTTAACTTAGGTTTTCCCTTATTGAAGTCTCTATCTAGATTAATTTCGCTTATTCCATTGCTACCATTTACATACAAGGACTGATCATACAGCCAACCCTTAGTAAAATCTGGGGATGCAATTCCATTTTTGTAGGTAAATGTGTGGAGATAAGTAAAGTTATTCGCATCATACAAATGGATTCCAGATTTTGTACTAATACAAATAAACCGATCATTTACAGATATATTAGTTATCCTATTGGGAAGCTTTTCCGCTCGCTTTATTTGTCCTATAACTTGGGCTGATGCATTGTATTCCTTAATAGCATTTTTACTAACAACAAATAGACGTTTATTAGCAATGTACGCACGCTTCAAATTCGGGGAAAATACTTTATGGGCTACTTCAAATGTTCTTGCATCTATATAGGTTAAGGAATCCTCAGCTCCATTTATAATATAATTCCCCCACCTTCTATTGAGGATATCTGAACGCTCAAAATTAACTCTCAATACAGTAAAACTTTCTCTTTTTTCTAACTGAAGCCAAAAGCCCTCATCATATTTATAAGGAACTAACTTGAATGTTCTATTCTCTTCTTTAGACATTCTCTGCCCACCTCTTATATCTAAAAAATAAATATTTTTAACATATCCCTTATAAAAAGTATTGGAAAGCTGATCAAAAAAGGCTCCTCCATAAGACCTATAAGTATAGGTTTGCTGCCAGTTGAGATCAAAGCCCACCTCATCATTTCCGCTTATGATATACTGTTTGCAGATAGGATTGTAGGTAATATTTTTTATTTCCCCTTTATTTAAGGACTTATAGATAGGTCTAAACATTTTTAGATCTGTCAAATACTGATAGACAGTTCCCTTAAAATCACTATAAATTAAGTGCTTCCCATCTTTAAACACAAAATCCACAGGAGCATTTTCATTAATTCTAGGATAAAGTCTGTTATCCAAATTACTCACTTTAAACAAGCCCTGTTCCAGAGTAGAAATCCAAATATTCCCTTCCTGATCCTCCAACATTTCTGTAATATACATATCCTTAAAATATAAGCTGTTTGTTTCTGACAAATACAGCCCTTCTTTGCAAAGCACCCATAGCCTATTTTTAATGCGTTTAACGAATATCGGGGAAAGTTTTTTAGGGTACAAAGATAAATCTACAAGTACACTATCTTTATGATTGATGATGGCAATATTATGCTCTTGCTCTTTGAAATCTATCCAGTTATTATCTAATGTGAATATGAAATGACTGATAGATGCTAAATATTCTTTTTGGGACCTAATCTTTAGACATTCTATTGTGTCTTTCTCCAATACCATACGATATAATCCATAAGTCTTAGGCTGTTTGTCGCTACGTCCGATTATTCCTCCATTAATATCCCCCACACTTGTGATTATCTCAATATCTTTTGGTAAGATATTTCGGGTATTTTTAGTCGTTTTATTTTCTACAATAATAGACTCCTTCGAGAGATAAATCCAAGTATCTCCTCGAATAAAAAACTGACCCAATTTACCTTTTATCAAGGAAGGTTTCTCCACTTCTTCTAAGGTATCCTCAACGATATTTAGAAGCTGCCCATCAAAAGCTAACATATAAATTTTTCCTTCCTCGTCTTCCTGAATATTTGTACCAAAAATAGAAATACCTTCACTAGAAAGATACTCCTTAAAAGTTATACCATTGTAACTATAAAAACCATTATTAGTAGCAATATAGAGTAGTCCATCCTTAGCAGCATAAATCTGATAAATAGTATTAGTTCCCAAAGGGGAATAAATACTAAATTGTAGGGCACTCAACTGCTGACCTACAACATGGAATGGTTTGCATAAGCAAACTATCAAGAGAATAATATAGAAACAATATTTTTGCAAACAGTTCTTATTTTAAATAGGAAGTTGTTTAAGAATTAAATTTAATGCAGACATTTAGATGATTTAGCTTTGCTGAGCACTTCGTGGTTTACTTCGTAGAGCACTTCGTGGTTAGCTTTGCTGAGCACTTCGTGGTTTGATCAATTTGAGCCTCTTTTAACTTGAGGTTGTCTAAAAAGATAAAATCTCGAAAAATGAAACCAACTTAAATTTTGAGCTTCATTTTTTATTGGCACAAAGACCAACAGTCAAAAAGAAAAAAGAGACCAACACTCAAAAAGTACTGATCTCTTTCCTCTTAATATCGTAATCTATTTAGATTGGGCGAATGTCTTCCTACAGTCAAATCTAGAACAAATAAGGGACTTCCACCTTTAGCTAAAATCCTAGTAACGGTAGTATTCTGGCTTGAATGGCCCTTTCACCTCAACACCGATATACTCAGCCTGGTCTGTAGATAACTCTTCTAGCTCTACACCGATTTTTGCTAAGTGTAAGCGAGCTACTTCCTCATCTAAGTGCTTAGGCAACATGTATACTTTGTTTTCGTACTTGTCATTCTCACGGTTTTGCCAGATCTCTAACTGAGCCAATACTTGGTTAGTGAAAGAGTTAGACATTACGAAAGAAGGGTGACCAGTAGCACAACCCAAGTTTACTAAACGACCTTCAGCTAATACAATGATATCGTTACCATCAACATTATAAATATCTACCTGAGGTTTGATTGTGTTCTTCTCGTAGTTAGCATTCAACCAAGCCATATCGATTTCATTATCGAAGTGACCAATGTTACAAACGATAGTCTTATCGTTCATTAACTTGAAGTACTTAGGAGTGATGATATCTTTGTTACCTGTAGCAGTTACAACGATATTCGCACGAGGAATTGCATTCTCCATACGCTTAACTTCAAAACCGTCCATTGCAGCTTGTAAAGCACAGATTGGATCAATTTCAGTAACGATTACACGACAACCAGCACCGCGCAAAGAAGCAGCAGAACCTTTTCCTACATCACCATATCCAGCAACAACAGCTACTTTACCAGCCATCATTACATCAGTTGCACGACGAATTGCATCTACACAAGACTCTTTACAACCATATTTATTATCAAATTTAGACTTAGTAACTGAGTCATTGATGTTGATTGCAGGTAAAGGAAGAGTTCCTTTACGCATACGCTCATACAAACGGTGAACACCAGTGGTAGTCTCCTCAGAGATACCAAATACACCTTTAGCTAACTCAGGATATCTATCCAAAACCATGTTAGTCAAATCACCACCATCATCTAAGATCATGTTCAAAGGCTGACCACCTTCAAATGCAAATAAAGTTTGCTCGATACACCAGTCAAACTCCTCCTCATTCATACCTTTCCAAGCATATACAGGAACACCAGCAGCAGCAATAGCAGCAGCAGCATGATCCTGAGTTGAGAAAATATTACAAGAAGACCAAGTTACATCTGCACCTAATTCAACTAATGTTTCAATCAAAACAGCTGTTTGAATAGTCATGTGTAAACATCCTGCAATACGTGCGCCAGCTAATGGCTTAGAATCACCATATTTTTCACGCAATGCCATTAAACCAGGCATTTCCGCCTCTGCTAATTGGATTTCTTTACGTCCCCAATCTGCTAATGCAATATCTTTTACTTTGTATTTAAGCTGATTTTTCACAGTATCCATACTTTATTCAAATAATTTTAGTTAAAAAACAGTGCAAAGGTAGGCATTTTACATATGATTAACAAAACTTCTGGGCACTTGACTCAAAAAACTAGTAAATAATGATAAAAAACAGATAATTCCTCTAAAAACACTCGATATTTTACGCTTTATTAAAGTTAATACCAAGATAACTTAACACAAAGTCTGTCTACTCACAACAAAGTCTAACTTATCTTTGCACCATGACAATGAACAGTATATAGCCTTTCGTAACTTCTGTAACTGTCATCAACCTATACAACTCAAACGACCAACAATAGACAACTCAGTAGATGCCCAAATTTTAGAAACTAAAATTTGGGCATCTACTCAAAGATTAGACTATGATATTCTATAATAGGGCTTGAATCAATGTCTTTGCAGAGTACTTAGTTTTCTAAAAATAACATGCACATGTTATATTATTTAACCAGTTCATAAGTAGTTAACTCTTGATAAGTAGGTGGACATAGTTAATTTCATCATAACTCGCAAGATTTAACAGTGTTGAATCCTTTGGGGGTAAATACAAATTAATTGCGACTATCTACTTAAACTAAAAACAACGAACTATTAAGTTACTTGAGAATAAATAGATGCTCAAAAGCTACATTATTCTTAAACAACTTTTATAATAATAATATCTAGTTATGTTGAAATTTATGCTTTTCTTTTTCTGTCTTAGTAGTTTGATCGTCAAAAATACAGGCGTACTTTGTGCACAAGGAAATATCAATATCCGATCAACATCTACACCTACAAACCTCAATCCATTAATTACTGTTTCTTCCAGTGACTTGAACCTAATCAACTTGATGTATAACCGATTACAAAGTTATGATCCAGTGACCTTAAAACTCAATCCAGAATTAGCAGTAGCTGCACCTAAAATAGAAACCATTGAAGATGGAGAATATGCTGGTGGTATGTCCCTGACCTTTGAAATCCGAGAAGGTGCAAAATGGGATAATGGCAAGCAAATTCTAGCCAACGATGTAGTTTTCACGCTCAAAACCATTAAGAATCCAAAAACAAATACTGATGTTCGTCGTCCATATTATGAATTTATAAGCGATGTTAGCATCTCTACATACAACCCAAGAGTGTTTACTGTTTATTCTAAAATGCATTATTTTGCAGCAGAAGATGCCCTCTCAGAGCTAGTCATCCTTCCAGAACAGGAATATGATCCCAAGCAGTTGATGCGTAAAATCTCTCTAAAGGACTTATGTGATAAGAAGAAGCTAAAAAAACTCAGTCAAAATCCTGTCATGGAGGAATTTGCTCAACAGTTCAATAACCCTAAGTTAGGTAATGATCCTCTATCTATTATCAATGGAAGTAATGCCTACAAAATCAAGGAATGGATCCCTGAGAAAAAATTTGTATTAGAACTCAAAAAAAACTGGTGGGGTAATCAAAATAAAATGCCCAAACACCTCAAAACTTATCCTAAAACGATAAGCTATCATGTTGTAACAGACGAAAAAGATGCTATTGCACTAGCACAAGAAGGGAAATTAGATATTGTAACAGATATCAAACCTAGTTATTTTGTAGAGCTTAGTGAAAATAAGGAACTACAAAATCAGTTCAGTTTTAGTACACCAGAACGATTTGCATACTATTATGTTGGGATCAACACTAAAAATCCCAAACTAAATGATCGGGATACACGTCGTGCCTTAGCTCACCTAGTTGATCGTCAAGAACTTATCAAGACCCTATTATATAGAATGGGTAAAACACTTGATAGTCCAATTCCTGATTCTAAGGATTATTACAATACCGAGCTTATCCCTATTGATTTTTCTATTGAGAAAGCTAAAGCACTCTTGCTAAAAGCAGGATGGAGTGATTCTGATGAAGATGGTTTTTTGGATAAAAAAATTGATGGAGAACGTGTGAAGTTTACACTTGAATATAAGTTTAGTAAATTTAATCCCGTCCACAAGTATATTGGTAAACTTTTCAAAGTAGATGCAGCAGAAGCAGGAATAGATATTCAACTAGTTCCCTTAGATTGGTCTGTACTATTGGAGGATGCACAAAATCGAAATTTTGAGCTCATGATCATGGGTTGGGGACAATCGCCCTCTCTAGAAGACATGAAACAAATCTGGCATACAGCATCTGACTCAAAAACAGGTAGTAATTTTGTAGGATTTGGTACCTCTGAATCTGATCAAATTATTGATGACCTCCGTACAACTGTCAGTATGAACAAAATGACTAGACTGTATCTACGCCTACAGGAAATTATTTATAAGGAACAACCTTATATTTTTCTATTCCGACCATTTAAACAGATTATGATTAGCAAAAAAATCAAAGATGCTAAAACATTTTCCTTGCCTCCGAATTATAATATCCGCCAGTTTAAGACAAATTAATGCTTGACTCAACACTAAAAATACAAAAGTTGCTTTAAAATGTTGGGACTAAGTATGATCTTTGTAGTTGAAGTTATTGAAGAATATATTATATTCTTCAATAACTTCGTACATTAAGGTCTAATCATTTACCAAAACAATATTATGATACAACGAATCTATCTACTTCTAGTCTTTGGACTTTTCCTAACATTGACAGCCCAAAATAGCAAAGCCCAAAATAGCAACACAGAACTTAGCATCTATTTATCCACTGATCCTCAACAGCTTAACCCTCTACTCAATGGAAATCCTTCTGTAGATTATCTCCAAGGACATTTGTTTGCCAAATTGCTCGAGTATGATCATAAGAGTTTAGAATTACGCCCTCAGTTGGCTACACATCGTCCTGAGATAAAAGAAGTAGAATCTGGAAAATATGCAGGTGGTATGACTATTACTTATCAAATCCGCCCTGAGGCAAAATGGGATGATGGTAAGGAGGTCTTAGCTTCTGATTATGAGTTTACAATCAAAACACTAAAAAATCCTAATGTCAAGATAGATGACATGATTCGACAACGGTTCAACTTTATTACCAATATTAGTATTGATCCCAATAACCCCAAAAAATTTACTATCCATTGCAAACAACGTTATATCATGGGAGAAACTGTTTCAGGCAATATCTATATCCTTCCTGAACATATCTATGATCCCAAACAAATCATGCGCAAATTTGCCTTCATTCAGTTGAATGCTCCCAATCGTTTTGGCTTGTCTGAGAATGAATGGATACAAGAATTTGCAACTGAATTTAATGAAAAAGTAGATAACTTAACCCAGGCTAAACTAGTGGGTTGTGGTGCCTATAAAATCAAAGAACATCAAAATGGTAAAAAGCTTATTTTTGAACGTAAGACAGATTGGTGGGGACAGAATTTAGATAGTGCAGCCTACCTAACTACACATCCCCAAACCCTAAACTACAAGATTATTGAGGATAAAGAGGAAGCTCTCAAAGCAACTAGAATGGGAGAACTGGATATCATGACTGGTCTAGAAGCAGTCCAACATCACAAGCTAAAGAGAGAAACTAAGTTTACCAATCAATACGAATTGGATACAGCCTCACGTTTTATCTATTATTATCTGGGTATTAATACCAAAAGTCCAAAGTTGAGTGATCCTAAAGTTCGTTTAGCAATTAGTAAAATGGTAGATCGTCGACAAATCATTGATATTCTATATTATGGCGCGGCCAAAACGATCAATACACCTATCCATCCAGATAAAGCACATTATAATGATAAGGTAGAGACCGTTCGTTATGACCTAACAGAAGCCGCCAAATTATTGCGCTCAGCAGGTTGGAAAGATAGTGATAAAGATGGCTTCTTGGATAAAAAAATCAATGGTAAACGCAGTAAATTTAGCTTAGTTTATAAGTATAATGAAGGCGATATTATCCGTCGAGCTATTGGTATGATGCTCCAAGATGAGGCTAAACAAATTGGTGTGGATATACAACTTTATCCTGAAGATTGGACAAGCTTTATAGAAAATGCACAACGTAAAAATTATGATGTTATGTGTGGTGCTTGGACGCAGAATCCAGGTTGGGACGATTTGAGCCCGATGTGGCATAGTCGCTCGGATAATCCAAATGGCAGTAACTTTACAGGATTTCGCTCCAGCGAAGTAGATCAAATCTTGGACGATTTAGCAACGACTTTGGATGAAGAAAAGGTAGTGGAGCATTACAAAAAAGTACAACAGCTTATTCAAAAAAGTCATGCCTATGTTTTCCTTTTTGTACCTTATCAGCACACTGCTATTCGGAAAGAATTGAAGCATAGTGGAACTAGTCCATTGAGCCCAGGTTATGATATTAGAACTTTTCAGAGGAAATAGAATACTTAGATTTATGGCGGATAAATTAAAAGTTTATTTATTTAAATCAAGAACAATAGATCTATATATTGAAGTTTTGGCTTATATCCTTGAAGAGAATGATGCTCAAAATTTAATTATTAGCGGCTATGATTGTGGTAAAATAGTTAAGAAGCTAAGAGGAGATTCAGATTACGAATATTCTTACATCCTCAATAGAAAAAATAAAGACTTACTCATACAACGTATCAATGAGAAGGGAAATTCTATTAGTTCTGATGTAGAATTATTGAATTGGATCAAAGAAAATTTTTATAATAATCAATCTTTTAGTGCTTTTAAATCTTTTGTGGAACGAGAAGGTATCGAAGGAAAGTTTAGTGTTTGGTAATTATGAATGTCCAGTGGGAAAAGTATAAAGATTTTCTAATTGATAAAATGCCTGAGTACGCAGCAAAATTAAATGTCCCTGCAGAAAAGTATGATTTTGAATTCTTAGAGGAAAGTCTAAAGATTACACTGCCTAAAGATTTCAAAGAAATCTACTCGATTAATAATGGTGAAATCGGCTACTATGATTTTAAGCACAGGTATTCACAAAAAAACAATTATGGCATTTTGTGTGGCTCGAAAATGCTTTGTATAGCAGAGATCAGTGATTTTTTTGGCTTGGATGAATGCAAAGATTGGATCCCCATTTTCAAAGATGCGGAAAACGAGAGAGGCTTTTATATGGTATTGGATGTTAACCCTTCGAATATAGAAACATTTGGACAAGTCAGTCTTTATAAGCAGTATTCAGGAGAAATAAATCTAGTCATTGCCCCTTCTCTTACTGTATTTTTTGAAAGAATTAATTATCTTATCCAAGAACACTATTTTATCTACAAACTTGATTATATCTTTGAGAATCACTGGTATGATACCTTGGCTGATTATACCCACTTTGAACAACCTCTGGGTCATTTAGCTCAATACATACAAAGTTGCAATCCTCATTACCCCATTCTGTAAGTATAAACATTTGAACTACCGTTTATGAAGTTTAACCATTATATACTACTATTATTATTATCCATTATCATTGTAGGCATACCAAGCTGTACAAATGATTCCCCTAGTGACAGCAATTCAGAATCAGATAATCTAGAAGTTATAGATAGTTTATTAGACAATATTCCCATTATCCAATTGAGTTTTGAAGGAGACACAGCAACTTATGAACAAATTCTTCGGTTTAAGGCTGAAAGTGATGAATATACCTTAGATAGTATTGCTAACAAGAACTTCACACATATTATTCTTTCATATCCTTTAATCGACCCGGCAAGTAGCCCTAATGCTAGCCTAATCAATACCAAAATAAAGAATCTTCTCATTCTTAACTCAGCTGGTGATTTGTCCTACAACTCTGTAGAAGAGCGTATGGATGATTTTATTACACAATACTTAGAAGATAAAGAATTTTCAGCAGGCTTGGGCTGGGGAGTCGCTACAATTTGGTATGCCGAAATGAATATTCAAGTTTTACTAAATACACCAAATCTACTAAGTTTTCGTTGTACAGAGACCTCTTATATGGGTGGTGCACATGCTACCGAAGTGAGTACTTATTACAACTATAATATGGAGTTGGGAGAGCGGATCAAGTTGGAGAATTTATTTACTCCAGGTAGTTTGGAGACAGTAGAACAGATTGCTGAAAAACATTTTAGAAAAGCGGTTAAACTAGATCCGCAAATACGTTTAGCGGATTCAGACTTTGAATTTGAAGATGGCTTTTTCTCGCTCCCTAAAAACTTTGCCCTAGAACGTACAGGTATTCTGTTCTACTACAAAGTCCGCGAAATTAATCAGCCTTTTCCAATTAGTTTTCACCTACCTTATGACGAAGTTGGACAATACCTTAACAGCTCTATTATTCGATAATTTTAGAGAAAATTAACTCTTATTCTTATGTTCTACAAATCACTATTTATCGGACTTCTAAGCTTTTGGACCTTCTCTAAATCTATAGCTAAAACGCTACCTGATTTTCCTAATTTTGAACGCGTGAGTATTAGTTTTGCTTCTAGTCATGCTTATCTAGAAATTTACGACGATATCTATTTATCTGTGGATAGTTCCTATATCAGCTATTCTAGATTTGGACGTGCACAAAAAGTCTACTTTGATCTTAGTAGTAGTGAAATGCTCGACATCTATCAGCTTTTTCAAGAACAAAGCTTTGATAAAATCCGAAGTAAAACAACAAAAACCGACAAAAGAGGAGGAACCTCTATCTTACTCAAAGTAGAAGATAAGATTTATCAAGTTGCTAATGGTGCACAACAAAAAATAGCACCAAAACATCTTAGAAAATACGAACGACTAGAGAATAAAATCCTAAGCTTGGTAACCAACAAGACCAAAGATCAGCTATTCGAAGTTACCCTAACCGTAGATTTATCTGTACTAGATGATAATGCTACTTTAGAATTATATGATGGTCGAAATAAACTCATATTCAATAGTGAGGAAGATGAACTACCAAGCAAATTCACCTTCTTGGTATTCAAGGGTCTAAATTATTTTGAAGCATACCTAAAAGATCCTCATAGTAAAAAAATCAGTTTTGAGACACAACAACATCTCTATCTAGATCCTAAAAAAAATAAGCTAAAACTACAGCTTATAAACAAGGCAGAACTGCGTTTTGAGGTAATTCAAAAAGAATAAGCTCTAATCTTTTTCTAAGATCTTACGATAAGTAGATACTGCATTAGGGTGATTGGGAGAAGCATTCAGCCCCGTCCAATACATGGAGCTTTTATGTTTTCCATGTTTTATTTTAGCATCTTTGAACTGCAATAAAACTACCCCAACATCCAATACACACCAACCTTCTTTTCGGGAAGAAAATCGAGAATGTTCAGGCTTAGCAGACATTTTTTGCATGCCTTGATGCCATTCCTTAAAGAATAAGTCAGTCGCAAAACGAACACGTCCTGTTTCTTTGTCATACTCTAATAAAGTCACATTATTATGGTATTCTACCGTCCAGTGTGCTACATCTAATGTAATTGCCATTGAGCGAACCCCCATAGCTGTCTGCTGAAAGCCCCCACGTTTTCCATAAATTGTATGTTTTTCAGGTAAGTGGTTATGCTCATGTTTTTTGCCCCAAGGATAACTCTTGGTCACCACCTGACTCGTAGAAACCATACTCTCATTGCTACCTGCCATGATGAGGTAATGTACCTTGAGATCATAGGTCGTTTTTTGATCAAAACGCGAACATTCAAAAGACTGACAGTTTACCACAATTGCAACCCTAAGATTGAAACGCAATTCATTACTTTCCTTTGCATATTGTGCATCGTCTACAGCCAAACGGAGCAACTGGATCTTATCTGCATGCCCTAGAGCTTGCAAATCAAAACCATTGAGTACTGTTGCATATAAATCTTGCTCTTCGAAACCCTCTGGTGCAGGAATCGAAATTTCAATATCTTTAGATATCAATTGCTTTTCCTTTCCATACAATTTGATGTTAGCTACACCTGCATGGAAAGCTACATTAGGGCTTTCTACTAGAGTGTAATGACTAGTAAAATAAGTACTATCCGCACCTGCTCCTGAAGCACTCATATGATAGAGTAACAAGGAATCTTGGTCGCGTTGAACATAATCTCCTACCCTATTTATACGATGATTATATGTCCAACTATGCTCAAAACCTCTCCAAATAACTGCTTTGTTATTCTGTGCATACACTTCTGATCCTACAATTAATAAAGTAATTAACACCAATAAATTCCGTACTTTCATATAGTTTTTATTTTCTATCTATTATTTACAGCATTTTTCACAAACAGCTAATAATCAACTATTCATAAAAAATATCGTTGAGCAACTAATCACAATTAGTTTATAATTAATTACGTCCACCTACTTACTTACTTTGAAGAATGATTTTTTAGTCTGGGGGCAATGTCTCAATTAAACATTCTATCAGCTTTGCTGCGCATCAATTTTTACGCCAAAACAGAAAGCTTAACGTCTATAGATCTATATATAGCCGAATTTAAATAAAATGTACTAAGTTAAGAATTTAGTGGCGAAGAGCTAACCTGAAGGGCTTTAGTTTCACTGAACCCTTCGCTAAAAAGGTGATATTTTATACAATTCTAGCTGTAAAAAATTGAAGATCAATTCTAAATCATAAAACTGTTAAATTATTAAAAATATTCTGTGCTTTTCTCATATGTATGCATTACACAAAAGGAAGAAATTATAAAAGGAACGTTCTCCAAAAAAATCCAATTAGTATTACACTGTACTTATCTAATTCTAAAAGTACTTAGATAAGAATGATGATGAAGTTTACTTAGATTGATGCTTGACTTTTTATCTTAGCTTTTGCCTTTGCTAAGATGGTTATTATCAACTTCTAAACAGAAATGGGAAATTGAGTATACGTGCGCACCAATATACTTAGACAGGTGGATGGGCTAAAGGAAAGCACTTTAGTCCACTTCATCCAATAAATCAGGATAATAAATCTTCTTCTCTTCATGCACAACCTTCTCCGTCACAATAGACCGAGCAAAAATATCATATAAAGTCTGTGATTCTTTATTGAACAGAAAAGCCAAAATGGTAAAGATTCCACCCAAAGCACAAAAACTATACATAAATGTTTGTTCCTTATAGTTTTCCACATCTAGAATATAAACGAGCATGAAACAAAAAATAAACTTGAGGTGTGCTCGTAGTATAGCCCAATGCCAGCGCAAATGACCATAATTAGTATTATGTACCTGAATAGCACAAATGACCTTCCCTAAAGTTCCGCGTAATAGTGTACTTTCCAAAGCAGCATGATAAGCTACGTAAATTGCCAAAGCAAAAATCAATTCCATTGGGCTGGCTCCAAAAAACAAATAAGGTGAAGATTCAAAAATCTGAGGAGAAAATGGATGTTCACTAGTTTCCAATTTGGGTAGAACTAATTGAAAACACAAAAAGCTACAGGCGAAACAAATTAAGGTATCAATCAAACAAGCAAATAGTCTATTGAATAAATTTGCATATTGGGGAATGGCCATACTAACTAAGAGTTAATTTCGTCAAAAAAAAATTTACAGTCTGAACGTCCAAAAAGAAGGATTGTTGCATCTATTCGTTTATACAGAACTAAGTAGATACACATCATCAGGGAGGTTTGCCTCACTAAGCGCTTCGCTAAATTACATCAAAAAGCTTCTGTTACAAACCACTTAAATCTCATTTAATAATCTACAATTTACGATGGATATCCAAACTAAGTCCTTTGCCGTAAAGAGCTGGCCGTTCAATACCTTCAGAATATTTGCGGACTATTGTTAGTTTTGTCCTCGATAACACAGATACTTAGCTTTGCTCAACCCTAATAATATCTATTTTTCATGATGTCTAACGCTCACTCCAGACTTAGCTCCTTTCGAAATCCTATTGATAGCATACTTGCCATTGTCTGTCTAACCTTTATTAGTCAAATAATGATCTCTTTTACACTATGGGAAAGTTTAGATCTCAAGCAACGAGTATTTCCAGCAATTTCAAGTTTGGAATCTTTCAGTTTTGATCTTGGCAATTTGGGAAACCCACTACTAATTTATGGTTTGATAATTAGTCTGATTGCAACCAGTTTATTAAATTTTAAAAAGTACACGATCCCTTTTTGCCTATTTCTCGTAACTATATTAGTCCTGCAAGATTTGCTTCGTTTACAAGTTTGGGTTTATCTCTACAGTTGCATACTTCTTTGGTTATATATTACCTATTATAGAAAACAAAAGGAAACAGCAGTAGAAGACCATTCTTATAAAGTTCCATTGAAGGGCATTGCTATTATTTTAGCAAGTGTTTACATTTGGTCAGGGATCAACAAGGTTAATATACATTACGATACCAGTGTATTTCCTTGGTTAATGAAAATCTCAGATTGGACAAAACCCTTTGCAGAATCTACGCTCTTAGCTCGAGGTTCAGCCATTGCAGAGATCTTACTAGGGCTATTACTTTGTTTTAAGAAAACACAAAAAGGGTCAGCCTATAGTATTATTATTTTTCATGGAGTAATTCTATATCTACTAGTTAGTGATGGTTGGAATCATGTAGTTTATCCATGGAATGTAGCTATGGTTTTAATGGTTTTAGTTGTCTTTACACGAAAAGACAATGATAATGCAATCACACAACAGATAAAGTGGATACATTATCCCGTTATTTTTCTATTTACACTAGCTCCAACATTACACTTTTTTAATGCTTGGCCTTATAATCTTTCGTTGACGATGTATTCAGGAATGCCACTAGAAGCCGAAATGATTTTTGATGATACTGGACATGAATGTTTAGACACAGGCTATGAACCCGAAATGGGTTTTCATTCTGATACAGAGACCAGTCTGAATATTGCAGATCTGAGCACCTTGTTCCTAGAAATTCCTGCCTTTGCAGAAGAATTTTATTATCGACGAGTTGCCAAACATTATTGCAAATGTTTGGGAGCACACAAGATGTATTTGCAGTTAGAACGAAAACATAGGTTTGCTAAGCAAGCAGCAAAAAGGAAAATTACCTGTAAACAATTATTAAGGAATTAAATAGTTACTTACTTATAACAGTTCGTCAATATAGATAGATCACTTATAGACCAGTAAAGTTGAGGCAATCTAAGAGCTTAAACCTTTGGCTATGCATAGTATTTTATAGTTCAATTTATACCAACAAATATTCAAAATTATTTTTTTAGACTCAAAACATTACCTATTCATGAAGAAACTAAGCATTTTGATAGTTTTCTTAAGTTTATTAGCAACAATCTATTTTGCAGGTGCCCTTGCAGGAAATGCAGTACAAGCTTCGCCATCAATGGGTGTAGGTTTCTTCTACAAGTGGAATCAAGGATAATTTAATTACTAGAATAGAATAATATGGAGCAACTTCTTTTATAAGGAGTTGCTTTTTTTATATCAATAGTCTGTAGAACGTTAACTTTGCTGAGCACTTCGTAGTTAACTGCATTAAGCTCTTCGAGGTTCGTAAATAATTGATTATTAATCAAAAAAATAAAATATAAATCTCACAAATTATTTCACATAAAACATTAAGAACTGCATTAGTTTTTATCAGAAACTAAAAACTTCACAGACTATTCGTATATTATATCATATAATTGATAGTTCGTTGATTTTTTAATTTTTGCTTTGCAGAGCCTTTCAGGGTTTAGCCAAAAATTGAAAAAATATTTTTTCTTACTAATTGATAATCATAATTTTATAAAACTTAATTAATTTCATACATCCTTTTAATTATCAATTAGTTACGAAAACCTACGAACTATTGGTATATATAGTAGCACAAGTTTAACAGTTCTGATTATCTGAGGAATCAAAACAATCATATCAATCATTTAAGCAGTTCATATTCATGATTACATATAAACACTTCTATTCTATCCTACTTATTTTTATCGGAATACAAAGCATTCATGCACAAGACAGTATTATCTATGAGATGCAACAACACCGAAATTCGCAAGGACTTTTCGGAAGATCTATTGCAGGACTGAATGGAGATGCAAATCTTGATGGTTATTATGATTTTGCGGTGAGTAGTGCGGCACAAATTACGGGAAATGCCAATCAATATACAGGACGTGTTTATTTAGGTTCTGGTAAAACAGGAAAAATTATACGCACCCTAAAACATCCGAATGATTTGAGTTTTGGGATTTGTATCCACTCTTTTGAAGATGACTGGAACAAGGATGGAAGTACTGATTTAATTATCGGAAGTAACCAAACAGTTTATGTTTATAATGGTAACGATGGAAAAGTACTCGCCAAATTGGATGCTCCAAATGGTGAAGAAGATTGGGGACATATGATTGCTCATGCCTCTGATTTGGATGGTGACAAAAAACGAGATATTGCACTCAACACTAAAAATGGTTTGTATGTAATGAGTAGTCAAACCGGAGATATTATTTATCATTCTAAACTCTCTGGAACTACATGGAGCAATACTAATATTGGTAGAACCTTAGCCAATATTGGTGATATTAATGAAGATGGTTTTGATGAATTGGCTATTAGCCGAAAAAATGCGGCAGGTAAACATCTAGTTTTT
>JAKVCT010000008.1 GCA_022448995.1 Saprospiraceae bacterium | reverse complement strand
TAAAACCATGCGATCGTATCGTGTTATGCGGGATTATTCACCGTTTCCAGTGACTTTCCCCCTGTTGAAGGCAAGTTGTGTACGCGTTACTCACCCGTGCGCCACTCGTCAGCGTTCCGAAGAACCTGTTACCGTTCGACTTGCATGTATTAAGCCTCCCGCTAGCGTTCATCCTGAGCCAGGATCAAACTCTCCATAGTTCGTTCCTTTCGAATCAACTCATTTCTGTTTCGCTTCGCGAATTTCCTTTTTACTCGTTTATGCTGTTTACAGTTTCAATATAACTTTTTCTATTTTTTGTGCGTCTCTTTCTTTAAAGAGACGATTGCAAAGATAAAAACGTTTTTAATTTCTACAAAATTTTTACGCTATTTTTTATCTTTATTTTTTTTGCCTTTTCACTTTCTCTTTAACTATTCTCTCAAGGCGATTGCAAAGATAAAACGTTTTTTCATTTCCACAAAACTTTTTCACTATTTTTTATCTTTATTTTTTTGCCTCTCTTTTTCTCTTTAACTATTCCCTCAAGGCGAGTGCAAAGATAAAGACTTTTTTGTTTTTCACAAATTTATCTAAAGTTTTTTATAAAAAATTTTCTTTAGACTTGCTTTACTTTGCTGCCCTTCTCTCAAAAGGCGAGTGCAAATATACGACCTTTCCGCAAAAAAGCAAATTCATGAGCAAAAAAGTATTATTTTATTCAAAAATAATACATTTACATTGAGGTACAAAGAGACAAAAACAAATATAAATCCCTGATTTTCAACACTATAAAAACAAAGATGTATTTCTAGAAAAATATTATAAACTAAGAAAATATTTTGAGTTACTGAGATAGTTAGTCAGATCTTCCTCTAATAGATACTCTATCTATTTAATTGGAAAGTAATATAACTGAGTAACTTTTTATTTTTCAATATCTTCTAAAAAAATCTATAAACCTAAGTACAAAAACCACACTATCATTTGATTGTCAGACACTTAATGCTAAAAACTAAGCTAAATCTAAAGATCTTTGTAATTAATTATAAACTAATTGCATCCTACAGCGCAAAATATAAGTAAATATGATTTGCAAATCTTATACAGTAAGTTTATTTTAGCAATAAATGATTATACAGTACATATAATCATCAAATTATTTACACTAAATAGTACGTGATTTTTATATTAATATGAATACACCAGAACTTGCTCGCTTATTTTTTATTGAACTGCATAAGATTCATAGGTCAGAAGCAGATAATAATGCTAAAGTTATAGAACTCAATCAAACCTTGAATCAACTCCTAATGGCATTTACCAAAGATGAGAATATTCAATTTACAACCATGTTTGCTAGAATTGCTTTTGCTTGCCACAAACATAAAGTAAAAAGAGCCGTTCAGTGGAGAATTCACCAACTAAGAAAAAGAACAAAAACAGCTAAAATAGGAGCACAGTCTCTAAATGATAAAGACTATTTGATTAGTTTGAAGACTACCGCTTTTTGTATTGCTGCTTTTTGCCAAGTACCTGTTCCAAGTGATTTAAAAAAGTTGTTTCCACAGGAAGATGAAGATACACAAGCAAATCGACTGCGAATAAAGGAACAAAAGAAGATTATTCGTGTAGTTGTATTAGATTGTGATGAGGAAAATGAATATTTACTCTGTAAGGAATTTGACTATTACACCAATGAATTTATCAAGGTAAAATATAATGAGACTGCATTAAATGAAAATTATAATTCTACAATAGAACAAATTAAAACAGTATTTAACTATAAGGTTTGTCTAAACTTGATAGATGTATTGATTAATGAAGAAGGAGTTTATCTACCTAAGATGTTTGTAATAGAACCCGATTACTTGACAGATATTAGTAGTATATCAGAATGTTTTCAAGGATTTGGGACTTCTCCTCATTTATATTTATTAAAGAAGTTTCTCCCCTTTACTTACTCCAAACCATTAATGCTAGGAAATATTGCCAACTATTTTTTAGACGAATTAATGACAGATGTAAATGCTGATTTCAAAAAGATATTTCCAAAGGTATTTTCTCTGAATCCTCTAGCCTTTGCGACATTTGAAGATACAGAAATACGAGATATCTATAAAAAGAGCCAAAAGCATTACACCAATCTGAAGAAAGTAGTTAGCCATACCTTAAAGAATAATGGGATAGATCCGAAAGAATGCTACTTAGAGCCTTCATTTTATTCAGAGAAATATGGACTACAAGGTCGTTTAGATATCTGGTACAAAGAAAGTATATCTGCTAAAGCAGCCATTATAGAATTAAAAAGTGGGAAGCCATTTGCTCCTAATCGTTTTGGGTTGAGCAATAATCATTATACCCAAACCATTTTATATGACTTGTTAGTGCGTTCTGTATTTCGAGAAGCAGTAGATCCATCCAAGTATATATTATATTCAGGAATAGATGTAGACCACTTGAAATTTGCACCAACCTACAAGGTACAACAAGATGAAGCTATCAAAGTGCGCAATGCTTTGGTGAGTATAGAGAGAAGATTGAGTGATTTAGATGAGAAAGGTTATGACAGAATTACTATCATAGATATTCTAAATCCTAGCCAAATTCCTAGAGCAATGGGTTTTGTCAAAAGAGATTTGCAGGAATTTGCGCAAACAATTTCAAAAACACGTCCAGTAGAACGTAAATATTTTTTATCCTTTAGTAGCTTTATTGCACGTGAACACCAGTTGGCAAAGACAGGATTGGCAGGTAAGGATAATATAAATGGTCTAGCAGCACTATGGTTGAATGCATTTGAAGAGAAGAATGAAGCCTTTGAGATTTTGGGTAACCTAAAAGTATTGGAAAACAAAACCTCAGATCAAGATCCTATCTTGATTATGCAACGGACAGAGCAGACTAACCCTCTAGCTAATTTCCGACAAGGAGATATTGCTGTATTATATCCTAAATTTGTAGATTATGATAATGTATTGACTAATCAGATTTTCAAGGTATCTATAATAAAGATAGATGCAGAAGTTGTTCACTTAAGATTGCACGCTCGGCAATTTAATGACAATATCTTTAAGCAAGACGTCGATTGGTTTGTAGAACACAATATGATGGATAGTAGTTATACAGCTCAATACAGAGCCTTGTATAGATTTATACAATCCTCTACTCATCATAAAGATTTGCTATTGGGACTGAAAGAACCTAAAAAAGTAGAAGCTCGACCAATGCGTTTTAGCAATAATAGCCTAAGTGCAGAACAAGCCCGTATCTTGAGGAAGGCACTTTCAGCTAAGGACTATTTTCTACTAGTAGGTCCTCCTGGTACAGGTAAGACTAAATTTATGTTGGCAGAAATGGTACAATATCTATTGAAGAATACCAATGAACAAATACTCCTGATGGCTTACACCAACCGAGCAGTAGATGAAATTTGTGAAGCTATACATGATTTTGCAAAAGATGATTACTTGAGGATAGGCTCTAGATATTCTTGTGATCCTCGTTTTGTTGACCAACTATTTTCAGTAAGAACAGAAGAGACAAAGACAAGAAAGGGATTAAAAGATATTATACAACAACATCGAATTTTTGTAGCGACTGTTGCTACAATCGCTAATCGTCCACTTATATTAAAGATCAAGAAATTTGATACAGCAATTATAGACGAAGCATCTCAGATCTTAGAACCTTTGTTGGTTGGGATTCTACCTAACTTTAAACGATTTGTTCTTATTGGAGATCATAAACAGTTACCCGCAGTTGTTATGCAAGATAAACAACGATCTGCCGAAAAGGATAAAGATTTGCAAGCTATTGGCTTGTACAATCGCAGGAACTCTCTATTTGAGCGATTGTATAATAAGGCTATGGATGATAAATGGACTTGGGCTTATGATATGCTATCTCATCAGGGACGAATGCATGGTGATATTTCAGAATTTCCAAATGAGTATTTTTATGATGGAGGCCTAAAACTCCTACCACCAGAGGTACCCAACAGTAGTTGGCAAAGAATTCCTATGAATTTTCGTAGCCCGATGAACGCCTCTCCACTAGAGTTACAACTAATAAAATCTAGAGTACTGTATTTTTCTACAGAAGCTGATCGTTATAATAACCCTAAGACTAACAAGGAAGAAGCTGTTCTGATTGGTCGAATTATCCATAGTTTCCATAAAATTTACCAAGTGAATGGAAAAGCGTTTGAGCCTGAGAAGATTGGTGTAATTACTCCGTTCAGAGCTCAGATTGCACAGATCCGTCATGTCTTAGCAGAATATGAATTAGAGTATGAAAATTGTACAATAGATACCGTAGAACGTTATCAAGGAGGTGCTCGTGACATTATTCTTATTTCTTTGTGTCTAAATAATCCTTATCAACTAGAATCTGTGGTATCTTTATCCGATGATGGTAAGGTCGATCGTAAGTTGAACGTAGCTTTGACTCGTGCAAGACAACATTTGGTAGTTGTCGGGAATCGAGAATTGATGGAGATGGACCCTAGATATAATAAATTAATTAATTGGATTGAGGGAAAATCAGAAGCACAATAAAAACTATCTTAAGGTACCATTTTTGAATTGAAACACTGAAGCACCTAATTATCCTATTTTTTGTAGATCAACTAATCTTTTTGAATTATGCAAGTACGCGCTATTGATATTTGTCAACTTTTAGATGGGAAACTGGAAGGAGATCCTAATGTATTGGTTCATAAACCTGCCAAAATAGAAGAAGGAGAACCTGGTGCGATTAGTTTCTTAGCTAATCCTAAATATGAAGGCTTTGCCTATACCTGTAAATCTTCGGTCTTATTGGTGAGCAAAGATTTTCAAGCTAAACAAGCCTTAGATTTAACACTAATTCGTGTAGATGATGTCTACAGTAGTTTGAGTAAGCTACTTGAGCATTTTGGTAATCAACAACCAGCTACAACTTCTAGCAATGCTATTTCGAATCTAGCCTTTGTACATCCTAGTGCAGAAATAGGAGAGCATGTAACTATAGACCCTTTTGTATATGTGGGAGCAAATAGTAAAATTGGAGCACATACTCATCTATTTGCTCAAGCTTTTGTAGGAGATGATGTCGAGATAGGAATGTATAATGAAATTCAATCTGGTGCCAAGATTTGTAAAGGATCTATCTTGGGGAATTATGTAGTTATACATCCTAATGCTGTTATCGGAAGTGATGGTTTTGGTTTTGCACCTCAGCCAGATGGTTCTTTCAAAAAGATTCCTCAACTGGGTATTGTACATCTAGGAAATTATGTAGAGATTGGTGCAGGTACAACAATTGATCGAGCAACAATAGGCAAGACAGTCTTGGAAGACGGTGTCAAGTTAGATAACCTGATCCAAATGGGGCATAATACAACCGTTGGGAAAGATACTGTGATTGCCGCACAGGCAGGCATCGCAGGAAGTACAAAGATTGGAAAGAATTGTATGATTGGTGGACAAGCTGGGTTTGTAGGGCATCTTCATATTGCAGATGGCACAAAGGTACAAGCCAAGAGTGGAGTAGCAAAGTCAATTAAAAAACCCAACCAAGCTATACAGGGTGCTCCTGCTATGGATTATGTACAAGCTATGCGTATGTATGTAATTATGAGAAACTTACCTGATTTACAAAAACGAATTGAATTGTTGGAAGAAGAATTAAAAGAGTTGAGGCAATCTAAATAGGGAGGTTGGTTTTTGTCATTCTCATTCTTAAAATGGGGCTGCCCAAAAAGGAAAACTGTCAAACAAAACTCCTAAAGGACTCTAGGGAGTAATACGAAATTCAATAATTCCTTTTTAGACAGCCCTGAATTATTCTTGCTACCCTACTTACTTATATAACACTAAAATTTACGTTTGCTGAGTTTATAATTAGCAGAGCGCATAGACTTTTGTACCATAGAATATCCTGCGCGATCATATTGCTGCATTTTTTCTAAGTTAGGAATCTTGAGTAAATACTCATTGATTTGTTCCAGTTGATTACGCAACTGCTCTGATGTAGGGAATAGCTTGATATGTGTTTCTAAATAAACTTTGGCTTTCTCACACAATTGTTTAGCCTCTTTAAATTTACGCTGATCAACCAAGCGCATGACTTTGGTAAAGTGATCATTAGAAACAAATAATGCTACATTTTCTAAGGCCTCTTTATTCAAACCAGCCTCATACAGTTCTTGATCATGAGTTAAGACCAAGTCTAAACTTTGGTTTAAGGTATAACGATCCATTAAACTAACCACATCATCATAAACCAAACTCATATTGAAGCGCAGATTGTGATCCAGTGGTTTTTTAATTTTAAACTTAATTACAATTGCCTTCTCTTCCTCAGAGAATACATCATTAAAATTAATGGTAATACGCTCTCCATTCATTTCGTGCAAATAGCCGTATACCCGTTCACAGCTTAAATAAGCTGAAGGAAAATCGATACTTAGCTTGGTATTTTGAGCCACTACAGAAAGTAAACCTTGTAGTTCTTCTGCAAAGATCTGTGGGATTTCGTCCGGAGAAGCAATAAAGTAATAATTGGCTCCCCCATATTCTGCAAGCGCAGTCATGAGTTCTTCGTTGAAGCCCTCTCCTACACCGAAAGTCGATAGGCCAACTCCATGATTTCGAAAATTATTCTGTGCGATTTGTTGTAAACTTTTAGGATCTGTAATTCCTGCATTAGCCAAACCATCAGACAAGAGTAAAGTTCTATTGACAAACCCTTCTGCTTTGGTAGAACGTACCTGCGAGTATCCCTCTTGCATTCCACCACTTAGGTTGGTACTACCTCCGGGATGAATATCATTAATTTTTTGTTGTAGTTTGCTTTTGTCTTGAATATTAGCAGAAGCTGCTACTACATCTATTCGAGTATCGTATTGTACGATAGATAACCGATCGTTTTTATTTAGATTATCGACAATAAAGTTAGTCGCTTTCTTTACATAATTAAGTTTATCTCCTGCCATAGAGCCACTTCGATCTAATACCACTGATATATTCAGTGGAGCACGTTCTTTTTCTTGTGCTGCCTTGGCTGCTTTGAGTTCTGCATATAGATAAATTTCATCCTTAGCATCTCCCTTTAGGAAATATACATTGTCTAGTTGAGAATTGAGTTTTAATGTTTTGGATAGCATAGTTAAATGGATTTTAAGTGAGTTTAAGTACTCTGTAGTTAGCAAAAAATTTAGGTAATTGACATCTTCTTTTTCTAAATAAGTTATGATTTATAACTCAAGTAAAAAACTAAATAGTTAAGACTACTCCCTATTGGACTAATCGAATCTCTAAGACCTACTAAAAACTGAAGTGTAATACTGTACAGGAAGAAAAATAAACTTGGAAAGGAAATAATTATTGGGGTAATAATTAATAAATGTATTGGGAATCAAAGAATTTTTCTTTGTATTTTGGTAAGTTATTGTAGTTAAAATAGGGTTGTCTGTTTGTGTCTTATGTTAGCCTAAATGCAAAAAAAAGTCATTTAGTTCCCTAAGTGACAAAAAATATGTTTTTTTATTTTGACAGCTATAACTGAGGAATATTTATCGTCAATGATCTGAACGTTAATCAAGTAATTTGTCTATACTCCATGTACAAACTATACTACCTATTTGTTCTTATAGAGGAGATGAAAGAACTAGCATTTAGAGTAACTTTAACCTCTATCAAACCACTTCTTAATACCACGTTGTAGTTCATCATATTCTTTGGTTTTGTATTTTAACCAATCTATAGCCTTATCTCTATCTGTAAATAATTTGGCAGGATATGGTGGTTGATGAAATTTCAGAAAAATATTTCCAAGTGTTCTAGAAATCCCCGAATCTACCCAAAAAGCGACAGCTATAGTAGACTCCTTGATACTAGGTTCTTGACTCATGAAGTCACGAACTTCTTGTGAGGAGCCCTTTACTGAGCGAATGTCCATCAGTGAGGCAATAGGAGCGTAATCACTAACAAAGATATTACATGTTTCCACATAATTTTTCATCTCCTCTAAATCGTCATGCTTTTTAGAGAAACAAATATGATGCACATATCTTTCATCTGTATGGATCTGTACAATGCCTATTGGTGTAACAATTTCTTCTAAATTACTATCGTCCATATTGGGTTTATGATATTACATATATTATAGTAGGTAACTTTACTCGTTGTAGCTCAAATCTTAAAATATATTTTTAGCTAGCTTTACTCCAGTTTTATAGAATACTCTCGAGATCAGTAATCGTCCAAATATTTTCGTAGTTATCTTTTCTGGACTGATCTTCGCTATCATCCACTACAGCTACGTTCTGTATTGAATAAAATTCTCCCAAATCTATTCTACGATTACTTTTGTTCTCTTACTTGAGTATAATAGTTCGTTGATGGATTAGTAAAACAAGTTTTCAAAATATTAACTATAAATCATTTATAGAACCTATACCTACCAACATTTATAAAAACAGTCTATTAAATTATAATAGTTTATGAATTAAGGTTTAATTGAATGAAGTTGTTTAAGAATTAGATTTAATGCAGAAATTCAGATGATTTAGCTTCGCTGAGCACTTCGTGGTTTTGAGTGGATAGCCGCTCTGCGGTCAGAGGCGAAGCCGACTAGTGGTCAGCTTTGCTACCACCAGCGCTATCGGCGATAAAAAAGGTAAAAAAGTGGCCAAACCTCGAAGAGCTCAACGAAGTTAAATCAATGAATTTGATGCAGTGAAGATGATTTTTAAACAACTTCAATATTAGTCTTTTGATATTTCTTTGTGTTCCTATGTAATATTTTTCTAAATTCTTTCTAAAATTATAATTCTGTGGATTATGCCACAACATGTATATGATTTTATTCTATAGAAAAGAATAACTTCAATTTTAGAAAAACTAAAGTTGATATAAATACTCTTCTTCATAATAAACTACTTATTACCATATAATAACATATCTACTATTATCAACTGTCTTTCAGTAGCTTATCACATAAGTATTCATTAAAAATGATACATAACTCATATTGTGTAAATCTATCTTTTGTTTTGGAGTATAGTTCTGTTGCTATACATCTATTCAATTTGGTGGGGAGCTGTATTTTACGAAGGGTTGACCCTAATATACGAAACATTAATGATTTATTCTAATTGAAGTCCCTATGATTTTAAGTAGGATTGCCCACAAAGCTGGGCTCTTTAGTATAAAGGATGTTTAGGAACAGACAACAGTAAGACAGATAAATGTATGAAAATCAAGGTAAAGCTTCGTTCAAGCTTAATAGTGTAACTAGAATAACGGCAAGAGAATATTATCCCATGTCCTTCAGATACTTGTATAACTAGTAATTCGCTACTTTCAAGTGATTTCAAACTAATGATAGTTCCTTGATGCTAAGTCTATTCTGCGATTACTTTGATCCTCTTAGTATATACACTATAAACTAAAAAACGAAGCCAAATAATATTTTAGCTTCGTTTTTTTATTGGCACAGAGCTCAATAAAATGCTGATTTTCAAAATCAACTTTTACTTTTAGACAGCTCCTATTTGACTCTTCTATTTGTCCTTACACATCCATTTCAGGTACCCCACCTTCAGGTACAACTAGACGTCCTGCAGTTTTTGCTTGAATCTCCTCTACACTTACTCCTGGTGCGCGTTCTACCAAATGGAAAGCTCCACCATGAATATCCAAGACAGCCAAATCTGTTACTACTTTTTTGATACAATTGACACCTGTCAGCGGTAAGGTACAAGATGATAGCAACTTAGATTCCCCCTTGCGATTCGTATGACGCATCGCTACGATGATGTTTTGTGCGCCAGCAACTAAATCCATTGCTCCCCCCATACCTTTCACCATCTTACCAGGGATTTTCCAGTTAGCAATATCTCCATTCTGCGCAACTTCCATAGCTCCCAAAACAGTTAGGTCAATATGTCCACCACGAATCATCTCGAAGCTTTCTGCAGAACTAAACAGAGACGCGCCTGGCAACATTGTTACAGTTTGTTTACCAGCGTTTATCAAGTCTGCGTCTACATCTGCCTCGACAGGAAAAGGTCCCATTCCTAGCAATCCATTTTCAGATTGCAAAAACACTGTCATTCCTTCAGGGATATAATTAGCTACTAAGGTTGGAATACCAATTCCTAGATTTACATAATAGCCATCTTCTAATTCTTTGGCAATGCGTTTGGCAATACCTTTTTTATCTAAAGCCATATTATATTGTATTTAAGAGTGATAGGACTATGAACGAACAGTTCTTTGCTCAATGCGCTTTTCGTAATTGGTTCCTTTGAAGACACGTTGTACATAGATACCAGGTACGTGGACCATATTTGGATTTAATACCCCTGGTTCTACCAGCTCTTCTACCTCAGCAATAGTAATTTTCCCTGCACGTGCCATCATTGGATTGAAATTACGTGCTGTTCCTTTGAATAACAAATTACCATGTGTATCTCCTTTCCATGCTTTCACGATGGCAAAATCTGCATGCAAAGCACGCTCCAAAACATACATACGTCCATCAAAGTTACGAGTATCTTTTCCTTGAGCTACTTCTGTTCCATATCCTGTAGCCGTGTAGAATGCTGGGATGCCTGCTCCACCTGCACGAATACGTTCAGCTAAAGTTCCTTGAGGAACTAAATCTACTTCTAATTCTCCAGATAATAATTGTCGTTCAAACTCTGCATTCTCACCTACATAGGAAGAAATCATCTTGCGTACTTGACGACTTTGCAACATCAATCCAATTCCAAAATCATCTACCCCTGCATTATTTGAAATACAAGTCAAGCCTTTCACACCTGCTTCAACCAAAGCTGAGATACAATTTTCAGGAATACCACACAAACCAAAACCTCCCAACATTAGTGTCATATTGTCCTTGATTCCCTGAATTGCTTCAGCTGCATTTGCAACAACTTTATTCATATGATCTAATCTATTTAGTTTCAATAGTTCGTGAAGCTTTCGTAAATGATCTATAATAATTATAAATCATTTATGAATAGTCGCAGTTTTTAATTTTTGGTTGACCCCAAAGGGCTCGACAAAGCTAAAATTAAAAACTTCATGAACTATTATTAATAATAATTATTAACAAGTTTTTATCCACCAGAAATTGATTATCCAAGTCTCTAATTTATAAGTTACTAGGTAACTTAATAAATTATTGGATTCAATTCTAAGAGATCTAATTTTTTAGCCCTAAATTTGGGCTTGAAATTTTCAGAACGAATCTAATTTTTTTTTTGGAGAAAGTGAAAAATCCTTTGTTAGAAAAACGGCTAACTGCACTTCTTGACAGAAGAAAGCAAAAAGATGCCTTGCGCCAAGCAAAATACAATCCAAATTTGATTGATTTTTGCTCCAATGACTATTTGGGAATTAGTCAATCTAGTTCAATTCGGGAATATGCTCAGGAACTATTAAAGCAACATCCAAGCAACTCTGGTGCAACAGGTTCTCGCCTTTTGACAGGACATTATCCATTATTAGAAGAAGCTGAAAAATATTTAGCACAGTTTCACAAAGCCACAGCTGCATTAATTTTCAACTCAGGTTATGATGCTAATTTGGGATTGCTCAGTAGTTTGACTCGTCGCCAAGATTTGCTATTCTATGATGACTTAGTACATGCTAGTATACATGATGGAATGAAAATGAGTGCTGCTCAAAAATTCGCTTTCCAACATAATTCTACCCAACACCTTAGAGAACTATTAGAAGAACATGCTAATCCAAAACGTGTTGTTTTTATCTTAGTAGAATCTATTTATTCTATGGATGGTGATAAAGCTCCTTTGGTTGAATTGGCTAAAATTGCACAAGAATATCAAGCTTATTTGGTAGTTGATGAGGCACACAGCACAGGAATTTATGGAGAATCAGGAGAAGGATTATGTGTAGAATTGGGTATACAAGAACAGGTTTTTGCAAGATTACATACTTTTGGAAAAGCAATTGGTGGACATGGGGCAGCTATAGTTGGTAACCAAACCTTGATTCAGTTTTTATTCAATTATGCTCGTTCATTGATCTATACTACTGCCTTGCCTCCGCACAGTGTCGCACATATTTTAGCAGCCTATTCTCATTTATCGCAAGATGGAAAGGAAAAAATTAAGGATTTAAAAGAAAAAATAAATTATTTCAAAAATAATTTAACTCCCAAGATTCAAGAACAACTCATCCCTAGTGATAGTCCAATTCAATCCCTCATTGTAGGAGGTAATGAAAAGACAAGACAACTAGCACAAGATATTAACAATCAAGGATTTGATATTCGCCCAATCCTTGCTCCTACCGTTCCTGTAGGCACAGAACGTTTACGAATTTGTTTACATCAATTCAACACAAAAAATGAAATATTAGGACTCTGTAAACAGCTCAATTCTTTTTATGAGTTTTAAATCATGACCTTTCTGAGAAAAAGAAGAGTAGTTCAGCTTCTTAAATAAGCCCTGTTGAAAAATCTCAAAAATAGCTTTTCTCAGTTGTTCTCTAATGCTTATATCGAAAATGCATTTATTGAGTATAAGTGTCCTTAAAATTCGGATCTAATTTTCGTTTCATAATATGAATGAAGGCAACTGGTGCAAGAGAGAAGCATCAATTGCCTTTTTTTTTATATGACATCTAATTTTCAGAAGCAGCTCTGATACAATCTATAACCTTTTCTGCATGACAAGAATTTAAGCCTGCACCCCAAGTCGAATTGAATTCAATAATTAACAAGCCTACTTCTTGATTATAGCTAATATCCCAAACATAAGTTTTAGGCAAAACAATATTCTTTTCTTTCAGAAAAGTCTCTATAAACATTTTGGCTTCTTTCAAATTTCCATCTCCTTCATAAAAAGCTAAATCTTGGATTTCATTATTCAAAATGAAGGATCTAACTTCTTTTTCAATGACTATAGGTTCTGAAATAATTAACTTTTCTCCTGCTGAAATATCATGGGTAAGATTCAATAAATCATCTTTTGTATCAAAAACTTGCGCTTGGAATAATTTGGGGGTAACTGACTTTACAAACTTAATAAATTGTACTTCGCTAAGCTCTGCTATGGTTTTTATTTGGAGCTTTCTTTTCACATGAGCATAGCTTACACTCTGCAATGAGTTTATCTTTAGGCATCAGCATTTTTATATCAAGCAATTGCTCTAAGGCCAAACAAAAACTATCGTAGCCATAAATCGAAACTTTCTGATCCTCTATCATAGGCTTTATCCAGAATTTACCGATTCGCCTCACCTGCCCTTTTCTGTCCTTCCATGCTCCTGCTACAGCATCAACTTCTACATCTGCTTTGGCAGGAATTAATAAGAGTTAATTTTCCGTTTTATTAGATTGATTTAGAAAGGTTAATCCAGATAACCTAGTCAAATATTGAAACAAATATATTTGCCCTGAAATTTAATCACTAAATTTAACAAACTTCTTGTTGCACAATACAATAAAATGGTTTATTTTTATAACCATTGTTTAATCTTGTATAAGGTGGTTATGAAAAAACATTACACATTATCTGAAGCTTCTGAAATATTAGGGAAAAGTAAAGAAACATTAAGAAGGTGGGATAGAAAAGGGAAGCTTCCTGCAGTCAGAGAACCTATGAGTAATTATAGGGTATATAAAGGTGAACAAATAGAAATGTTTAAAGAATATAATTCTGTTGAAATAGATAAAAATATTACTAATTATTGTAAGGCAGACAGAGAATATAAATCTATTGAATTGTTTGCAGGAGCAGGTGGTCTAGCTATTGGATTAGAAAGAGCAGGTATTGAGTGTACAGTCTTAAATGAAATAGATAAATGGGCTTGTGCAACTCTTAAAAAAAATAAACCTGATTGGGAGGTATTAGAAGGAAGTATTACAGATTTCTGCTTTAAAAAATATAAAGGAAAAATAGATGTAGTTACAGGTGGTTTCCCGTGCCAAGCATTTAGCTATGCTGGAAAAAAATTGGGTTTAGAGGATGCTAGAGGAACTCTATTTTATGAATTTGCGAGAGTCGTAAAAGAAGTTCAACCATTAATTTGTGTTGGAGAAAATGTCAAAGGTTTATTAAGACATAATGGAGGCAAAACCCTAAGTGGGATGATTTCTATTTTAGATGAAATAGGATATAATATTGTACCTGTTCAAATATTAAAAGCAATCAATTATAAAGTACCTCAAAAAAGAGAAAGATTAATATTGATAGGAGTAAGAAAAGGTGTAAATATTGAATATAAATACCCCAAACCATTCTCAAAAGTATATAATCTTGAAGATGCCCTAAAAAAAGGAGATTTATTTGATTCAGATGTCCCTCAATCAAAGGGTAGCAATTATCCTGAACATAAAAAAAAGGTGCTAGATTTAGTCCCTCCAGGTGGTTATTGGAGAGACTTACCAGTTGAAATACAGAAGACATACATGGGAAAGAGTTATTATTTAGGGGGAGGTAAAACAGGAATGGCGAGAAGAATTGCTTGGAATGAACCTTGTTTAACATTAACTTGTAGTCCTGCTCAAAAACAAACAGAACGATGCCATCCAGAAGAAACTAGACCCCTTACTATCAGAGAGTATGCTAGAGTACAAACTTTTCCTGATGAATGGGAATTTGAAGGATCTATTTCAAATCAATATAAACAAATAGGAAACGCTGTTCCTTGTAACCTGGCAGAGGAAATTGGCTACTCTCTAGTATCCTTTCTCAATGCTTATTATAAGGAATCAAACCCATCGTAATAATCATAGTTTTCTTTAGAGATTTGATCTATCAATTCTCTTTTAGTTTCTTCAGCAGAGTGATTTATCTCTGAATATAAATCACTTTGCACCTTTGATGTTTGAATCCCAATCTTAGTAAGATAATCATTAATAGCTTTGGGTAAAGCTTGATATAATTCAAATAATGCCTTAGGTCTTTTAGTCAACATAGCATATAATTTATCTCCAGAAATGATATGGATGTTATCATTTTTATAGGATTGTTGTTTTGCTGTAAACTCCCATATTTTATCTTCTGACTTTTTAGCCCATATCCTTGCATAATACCCCTTAGCACCAGGATTAGCTTGTATGAAGGATTCTAATTTCCTAAAAATACTTGGTTTATCTTCACCCTTCAAAGTATTCCATTTATTTTTTAATTCAATAAATATAGAATTATTAGATGCTTTGATATCATAGCCACTATTGTTCCCCTTAATATATCCATTTATACCTCCTAATATTTCTTCATGGAATGTTCCAATAGCATTAGATATTGTTTTATTAGCTTTCCTTATTACTTCTCCTTCTATTAAGTCTTTATCCGCTTGTCCTCCAAAGTACTTATCAAAAATCATTTTTACAGTATCTATCTTATTCTTATAGAACTCTCCTCTATTGATATTATTTCTCGCTTTTTGATAGCTAGAATATAAGTTATCAATACAAGTCAATAAATGATCATCTGTGATAAATTGAACATATTTATTTGGCATATTTATGTTTTTTTGAGTACGAAATATTAAGCTAACGAATTTAAAATATTTATTCTGCAATAAAAAATAGTAGGCATTTAGATTTTCTTAAAACAACTTAAATAATTTCCTGTTTGCAATAAGGATTTTTTATCCGAAAATAAACAAACTATGACAGCCGAGATTTTCTTTAGATACTTACATTTTATCAGTCTATTTGCAGCAGTAAGTGCCCTAGTCTCAGAGCACCTACTACTTCGTCCACAGTTAACAAGAGGTGAACTAAAACGTATTTACAAAATAGATGGAATTTATGGATTGAGTGCTATCTTATTTGTATCTGCCGGAATGTTTCTTTGGTTTGGGACAGGAAATGTAGAGTATTATACCCAAAATTGGATTTTTCATACGAAAGTAACCTTAGCAATTCTCGCTGGAATTCTATCTATTATTCCCACTATTTTCTTTTTCAAACAACGTAAAGGAGATGCTGAAGAAGTAGTTGATGTACCCAAACATCTAAAGTGGTATGTTCGTTTACAATTGATGATTATGTTTGTAGTACCACTACTAGCAACATTAATGGCTAATGGTGTTGGACATTTCTCTTAGAGTGTATCTAAGTAGATAAGCATACTTAGGGACGATCGGATACTTTATCTTCTGATGAACCTCCCTACCTACCTTTGCCTCCAAACAAAAAAGCAATTTATGAATATTCATAAATTGCTTTTTTGTTTATGTATATAAATACCAATAAATTGGACTAACCTTCATAGAGAACAGTGAGGACAGTTTGTCCAACAGCCTTCAGTGTATGTTTGTCAATTACATCCATATTATCCTTATGGGTGTGCCAGTAATGTCCGAAAGTACGCCCACCACCAGGCAAATTAATAATATCTAATGTTGGGATTCCCCCCATAGTAGTTACAAAGACATGATCATCTATAATTGGCCCAACCTCTTGATCTACAAACCATTTACCAAAACCTTTTTCCTTTGCTTTTTTCCAAATTCTATTTACCTGAGGACCTACATGTTCTACAGAAAAACCTTCTTTTGGAAAACGCGCATTTTTGGAACCTACCATATCTAATAAAATTCCATACTCTGCATCATAGCCTGATTTGTGTTTGTTTCTAGCCCAATATTGAGAGCCTAAACACCAAGTTTTATCCGAATTTGTCATATTAGGTACTCCTGATATACCTTGGTCTTCCATATCAAAAAAGATAATATCTACTCCAATCTTTTCTAATGGTTGTTGTTGAATTTGGCGTGCAATTTCTAACAAAACACCAACACCACTTGCCCCATCATCCGCACCCAAAATAGGTTCATTGTGTCGACTTTCATCATCGTCGTGATCAGCAAGATAACGTGAATCCCAATGTGCACATAGCAACACACGTTTCTTTGCATTTGGATTAAAAGATCCAATAATATTTTTCACAGGAAAACGCTTTCCATCATGGCGTTCAGTCTCACCATTTTGCATGATAGTTTCTGCTCCAAACGATTCGAGTTGTGCCACTAACCATTGTGCACAACTATCATGTGCAACGGATCCAGGCACACGTGATCCAAAATCTACCTGAGTTTTAACAAAACCATAAGCCTTGTCTTTATCAAATTTTGGTGCTTTCACCTTGTTTTTAATTGGAGGTGGATCGACATCGACTCCAGCACCACCTTCCCCAGTAGGTTTATCTGTCTCACAAGCTACTATTCCTAGACTTAGGCTCATCAATAAGATGCACCATTTCATTAAGTTGTTCACAATAGGTATTATTTTGATGAATTATTTTTTATAAGTTTACTTTTTGACATCTTTAGTTCCCCGAACCTTGTCTGTCTGCTCAATTCTCATTGTAAATTTCTTGAGTTCTGGCATTACAGATACTCGATTATATTGTTCCATAATAATACTATATTTTCCCTTCATTGGGAAATAAGCATTGGGTTTGAAATTAAATTTTCGAGTACAAGTTTCTCCACTACATTCGCCATACCAATTACCTAGATTATCAGCCAACTCCAAAGAGATATTTTCATATTTTGTTGTTTGATCAGGAAAACGCATATAGACCTTTGAATATAGATTTTCATAACCATACTCCTTGCTATGTACTACATCTAAGAATACATTATAAATACGATTAGTATCTTCTATCTCAAACTCAAAAACAACTGTATCGGCATAATTCCAACGATCTTCTGCAAATACATGTTCTTTTTGATAAAAAGGATTATCACAACTCACCAAAACTGTCGTACAAAACATAAGCAAAAGTCCATAGTACAAACTTTTGGCAGCTGACCACGATCTAAGTATTTGGTGGTGGTGGTGAAGAAGGCTTATTCTTTCTACGGTTGCGTCTTGGATTGTGCCTTCTTGGTTTCTTCTTAGCAGAAACCTCATTTTGTTTTTCTGCATTTTGTGGCTTATTAGGTTGATTTTGATTAGGCTTGTGATGAGCCTCAGAATGATTTTTCCTCCTATTTTGCGATTTATTTCGATTCGGTGCAGCATTTTGCTTAGTTGCTGCAGGTTGTGTATTCTTGGTTTTATTCTTTTGCTGATTGGGTCTATTTCCCTTATTATGCTGACCACGTGGATTCTTTTTAACCTGTGGAGAATGCGAGTTAGCCCCTTTCTGCTTTTGATTATTTACATTAGTTTTATTATTAGAGCTGGATCTAGACTTATTTCTAGATTTACCCTGTTGATTTTTTTCTTGTGGTTTTTTTTGAGTTTCTATACTCTCTTTTCTTCCACTGCCTGATGATTTAGAGGTAATAATGGAAGCATGATTTTTCTTATTTCCACCTTGGTTCTTCTTAGTATTGGGTCTAGTTTTTCCCGTATTTGCCTCCTGCTTTTTATTTTCAGCTTGATTACCTTTGCCTTGGTGAGCTGCTTTTTTTGCAGTAGTCTCTACTTTTTTCCCCTTACCACCTGATCTATTCTTAGCATTACTCCCCTTACTTTTATTATTACGCTTCTTCCCCTTACCACGTTCAAATTGTTTGAGTTCTTTTAACTCAATTATTCCTGTTCCATCCACAAAACCAATCTCTTTTTCCGTTTCTACAGGTTCGTAGCTTGTCAATTTACCTTCTAGTTCAGTCCCTCCACCCTGTAGATTCTCAGGAATAATACCCTTTTTATTGAGATTGCGAATCATTTTGACATGCTCCACAGGTAATTTGGTGATTTCGGAACCACCAGCTTGATCATTTTTGGTCACAAAGTACATGATACGTTTGAAGATATCTGTTTTGATTAAGACAGCTTCTCCCTTTCTTGTTTTCAACCGATCTATATGACGTGGAAAATCCTTCAGGGCATCAAAGTAAGTATTCAATTCATAATTCAAACAACATTTCAATCGCCCACACTGCCCTGACAGTTTAGCTTGATTGATTGCTAGGTTCTGATAACGTGCTGCCACTGTAGATACTGATTTGAAATCACTCAGCCAAGTAGAACAACACAATTCACGTCCACAAGCTCCAATTCCTCCAATACGAGCAGACTCTTGTCTTGCTCCAATCTGACGCATTTCAATCTTAACCTTAAATTCTTTGGCATAAATTCTAATCAATTCTCTAAAATCTACTCGTCCATCTGCTGTATAATAAAAAGTCACCTTTCTACGATCACCTTGATATTCTACATCTCCAATCTTCATCTGTAGATTTAGTTTTCGGGCAATAACACGTGCCTTAACCATTGTCTCTTTTTCTGCCAATCGTGCTTCTTCCATTCGCTCAATATCTCGCTGATTTGCTCGACGAATAATCTGAGGGATAAAGCTTTTCTCGTTTACCTTACGCTTTTTCATCTGCAGACGTACCAGCTCTCCCATCAAAGAAATTCGACCTATATCAAAACCTCCAGAGTGGCTCTCTACCAAGACATAATCACCAGTTACAATGTGTAAAAACGCTGTCTTTTTGAAAAAACTCTTTCGTGCTCCGTGTTTAAAACTTACTTCTACAACATCAAAACCATCTACAGCTCTAGGCATTTCGATATCTGCCAACCAATCATAAGTATTCAATCTATTACAACCTCCTGAAGAACAACTACCTTTACTTCCACATCCTTTGGGCGCTTCAGCACTTGCCGAACTCCCACAAGAACAATTCGTACATCCCATAATATATATAGTTTTAATAATTCTTGACTTTTTACTCTACCTTCTACCATTTTTGAAATTCAAAAAATGGGTTGGCTATAAAAAGACAGGAACTACAGTTATTTTGACCTAGGAGTCTATTTATTTCGATAACTCAACTTATACACTAAAAAGTGAGCTATTCTTTATGAAATAAATGTATCCTAAGGTTTAGAAAAATCCTTAAAGAAAAGAGGGTATCATCTGTTCTTTAAGATTTTATGTACCCTAATGGATACATCTAAAAATAAAATTTTGGGATTAATATTGCGTTCTAAATGATAAATTGCTTCATCAAAGCACAAACTTAGCTTTTGGGCTTGTGCAACCGATAAAACTTTGGTGAGTTTTTGGGCAGCTTGCAAAATACCTGCTTGGAGACGGATTTTTGTAGTATCCGCAGTGAGTTTAAGCAAGGTATATTCTCTCAAAAAATATAAACCATACTGAAAAAATAAACTTTGGTCACCTCGACTAAGCTTGGTATGTTCTTTTTTGTCAAAATCTTTTCCAGAACACACACCTTCTGTCCAACTTACTAAATCTCGACCATGCCCTCGATAACAAATCCTCAGCCAGTCCATAAATAACTGTTCATGACTTTCTGAAGAAGTTTCTTCAGCTAATTTTTTGGCTCTATTCCAATTCCCTTCTGCTAAATGTGCTGCAAACTGTGCCTTTTCTTCACTAATAGAATATTGCTGTATGAGATAGGACTGAATTTCTTGGCTTTCCAATCGGTTGACTCGTAGTAATTGACAACGCGATAAAATAGTGTTCAAGATCTTCTCTTGTTGTTCAGCCACCAAGATAAAAACAGTATTAGGAGCGGGCTCTTCTATCAGCTTTAATAAGCGATTTCCCTCTTTCTCTAAGAATTCTGGCAACCACAAAATTAGAATTTTGTAAGCCCCCTCTACACTTTTTAGGCTGAATTTTCGTACAATATCTACGCATTCATTCTTGGTGATATTACACTTTTGTTGCTCTGCCCCCAACTGTACCTGCCATTCTCGCAAGGAAGGATAAGCATTTTCTAAAAGCATTGTTCTCCATTCCTTGATATAAGAAGTACTAATTTTACCTGATCCTACTACAGGATAAGAAAAATGTAAGTCAGGATGAATTAATTTTTGCACCTTCCGACAAGAATTACATACCCCACAGGAATCTTCAGCTTGGGGGGACTCACACAACAAATACTGTGCATAAGCAATAGCCATAGCCAATTTTCCACAACCTTCTGTACCTAGAAAGATCTGCGCATGTGCCGTTCGACCTGCTTGGTACGTTTCTATAAGATGCTTTTGGAGCTTCTGATGTCCTATTATCTCTTTAAATTGCATATATTCTATACCTGAACGCTATCCCTCAATTTAATTATACATGGATAGCTAATGCATTCAGAACCTCATCAGATGCTGGTTCTGCTTGTGGTGCTACTACTTTTACTAAATATCCTTCTTCGTCAAAGATATATTTCTGAAAATTCCATTGTACTTCGGAATCTTCCACACCATTTTTAGCCTTTTGAGTCAAAAATTGATACAATTGGTGCATATCTTCTCCTTTGACAGAGATTTTGATGGACATTGGGAAAGTAACCCCATAATTTCTACTACAGAATGTGCTAATTTCTGCATGTGTACCAGGTTCCTGTGCTCCAAAATTGTTGGCAGGACAACCTACAATTACTAGATTATCTTTATGGGCATCATACAACTCCTGCAATTGCTTATATTGTGGTGTTAATCCACATTCAGAAGCCACATTCACTACCATAATTTTTTTGCCTTTATAAGCAGCAAAATCAATCTCTCCTCCTGTCAATCCTCCTATTTTATATTGATGTATACTATTCATAGTAATATTTAAGTTCTTAGGTTCTGTTTGAATAGAATAGTTAAGTAGCTAGTTACCATTATTTTATTGCTAATTCAATCAATCTTTTAGCTTCGTTGAGCATCAAAAATTCTTTTGAATTATTCTACAATTAATTATGTCCACCTACTTATCACAAAACCTATATATTTTTCAATTCAGTGGTTAAATTCAATTTAAGCAATTTAACTATGAAAAATTAAATCCAAAAACAAACATATCCAACTGATAATCAGACTAATAAAACCTCCTAGTTTATAGAAGACATTTTATCGCATACAAATATAGTAATAGTTCGTGTATTTTTTTGATTTTTGATAGTCAAGATTTTGAAGCACTTCTATTATTAAAATTAATTTTCAATGATTATCAACTACTTACAAGCTATCCAAACTAAAAAGCTGAGCCAACTATCCTTGTTTATCGAAGAGCTTATCTAAAATGAGGAGTTAACTAACTTGCCATCTTTAGGGTTTTACATAGGAAGATGGTAGAGCACTTTGGAATTAAATACCAACTAATTCCCTTACCCACTTACGTTCTAAATTCCTAAAGCATCTAATTGCTCCAACAACCAGTTTCTATCAGTTAAAGGTTTAGTCTCATTAATTTCATTAATCAGGTTAGTACGCAGAGTCTTATCTAAATAATTAGTACTTAAGAGCTTCTGTAAAAATCGAATAAAGTTACTGTAATTCTCCGCATGGTAAGCAATAATCCGTTTACGACGTATGTAAGCCTTGATGCTCACCAAGAGTGAATCCAAAGCTTCAAACTCTTCTAGTTCATAATAAATCTTAGCCAACATGACTTTTGCAGCTAAATTTCGCAATACATCTTTCAACTCCAAATTCACCAGCAAAGTCATTGCCTTTTGGTATTCCTTCTTTGTATAATATAATTTAGATAAACACTCAGCATGTGCATCTTTTCTATATTTTCGCTCCAAATTATTTTTGTAATTGTTTATAAAGGTTTCTACCCAATCAAATTCGCCTAAACTCAAACCACAAGCTACCGTATTCCGATAAGACCATACCGTTAAAACTCCATTCTCAATCAAATAACCTTGTGTGATTCCATTCTTATACAGATTAAAAGCATATTGTACAGCATTGGGTTTACCTGCATTCAATTGTTTAATTGCATAATTCAGCGCAATCATATATAATTCTCGGATTGTTCTCGGAGGCAAGACCTCTTTGTCCTTATCCAAATGCTCAAGCAAGGCTTGAAAATGTTTTAGCGAAGCTTCATCATTTCGCATAGACAAAAAACCGTGATAATAAACCCCCACTGCTGGAATTTCATCCCAATTATATTTTTCCACATTTTCTAAAATAGATTCTAATAGTTTGGGAGAATAGTCTTGCTTATAGACAACACTATGAGAGTACAATGAACACATCACACGTAGCTTCTCTGTACAGTACCGAATATCTAAGGAATCAGATACTATTTGTAAATTATCTACCTTACGCGACTGTTTTGCTGCATACATAAATTTTTCTAACTCTAAATCATATTGGTTTTGATAATACAAACTATCTTGATAGATGGCTCTGTGTTGTTCTTTCTCCGCTTCTTTTAATCTTTTTGTGTATAGTTTTTCTATGTTTCGGTTATTCAATGCTTTTAACAAAAAAAGCTTGTTCTGTAACTTATCTTTCTTAAACTCTTCATAGATCAAAAAATCTTCTACAGCCTTACCTAAATGATAAATTACTTGTCGCATTAGATTTTCTGAATACTTCTGTTCCTTATATAAAAATGTCCAAATTAGCTCCCGATCTAAGCACTCCTGTCTGAATCCAGTCTCCTCTCCTACCAAATAATCATATAATTCAATGATGTCTTCTCGTAAATTATGCGCAGGAGAACTAATCCATCTTCTACATAATCTTAGCTCTTTCTTGGAAAAACTTCCTAAAAGATGAATTAAGTTACTATCTTTCAATTTATTTTTTTTTTAATTCAAAAAATTATTTTTTCAAAAAATCCTCTATAAACAAAGCTACAGTTCATTTTAATTATTTTAATCAAAAATAAGTTTATTTTTTTGTTCTTGCAATATCCTATAAATTGTCGGATTCTTGTAATAGGGAAAGGAATATATATTTTTTGAAAAATGGTATTTATACGGTTTATTTGCGAAATGTACTCCTCTAGTCTGTAGCACTACAAACTAAGAAATAAAATTTCTCAGCGTTGCATTTATTTTTTACTACTCTAGCATTTTATAATTAACGCAATATCTATAAGTACAGCAGGTATAATTATTTTATGGTCAATCTAAAATAGCTTAGTGAAGCGAATTCAATCAGCTTTTTTAAACTTACTGATAAGAATAATTCTGCTAATTACTTGATAAATGTTGTAGACAATAGATGAGAATTCTTGACTACAATATGTTGCATATACAACTTGGTGAAGTTGTTTAAAACAAGATTTTAAATCGAAAATTTAAGCAACTTCACTTTTTATTATTTTTCATATAGTGTTGCTTTTTTATTTATTTCCTTTAGTTAATTATTATTTTTTCACATTTGTTAATAAACTATCTATTCATTAACTTTACTAGAAGTTAAGAATCTTGTAACTTATTCAAAATCAATAGTAAAGATAGTGAATTTTTCAAATACTTTTGAACGATTACTTAATACACTGTAATTTAAGTTAATAGTTCGTTGATTTTTGTTTTGCAGAGCCCTTCGGGGTTTTTGTCAACTGATAATCATCATCTTATAAAACCTAATCAGTTTTATATATCCTTTTGGCTATCAATTAGTCACAAAAAACCTATGAACCAAGGTAATATTTACAAACCGTGGATCAAACAAATAATCAGAAATAGGTGTTCTGAAGAATACTAAAAACATGACCCCGTTATGCAAACAATAGAAAAGACATTATTCGTTCTTTTATGTTGCTTATTATATCAGGTTTCTCAGGCGCAAATTGCTCAAACAGATCTAGACAAGAAAAATATCCTAGTTGAGCATTTTTCGAATGAAAATTACTTTAATATAGATAACATTAACCTAGGCCTCTACAATCAATTGGCAGGGTGCGGGGATCATTTGTCCTTTATTCAGTATCAAACCTCTTATGGTGGATTTGATGAAGCATGGGATCAGAATAAGATTGATCCTAACTCCCGAATATTATATTATTCTATCAGTTACTCTAATCAATACAGATGGAATGGTATCATAAAAAATCCTTCAACTTCTCAATTAGATACAAGTGGATTTTATGCTCAAAGCTTGATCAATCCTGATTTTCAGATTAAGCTAAATCAATTTAACCTCAATGGAAATATTTTAGAAATTGGTGGTACAATTGAAGCATTGAATACCTTGCCTCTAGATGATTACCTTTTGCATGTTGCTATTGTAGAACATACTGTTCCCAATAAAAAAGTAAACTTCGACCGGCAGAAAATCCTGCGTAAAATGCTCCCTAATGCAGCAGGAAAACAATTTAGCCAATCTTGGGCAATCAGTGACAGTCAAACATTCAATTATACTTGGAATGTTCCTAATTATATCTACGATAACACAGATTTAGGAGTTGTTGTATTTATCCAAAATAAAAATACAAAAGAGATTTATCAATCCCTATCGTATAATAGTGGTGTACAACCTTCTCAGTTTTCTCCCCTGCCACTAATCCAAGGAACAATATATGAGGATTTAAATCTAGACTGCAGCTCCACCAATGATCCTACTTTGGGTAATTGGATGGTTAAGCTACAGAGCAATAATGAATTAGCTTATGCAAAGGTTGATGCTACAGGATACTATTCCTTTGTGGTCGATAATATAGGAACCTATTACATAGAAGTACTGCCTCCAAATGATTACTGGCAGACTTGTATTGGTTCACAATTGATAAATATTGGGACAAACCAAGATACTATTACAGTAGATTTTACAGCTCAGGCAATTACAAATTCTACTGATCTAGTAGTCGATATCTCCACTCCTTATTTAGAGCGTTGTTTCAGTGGTCAGTATTATGTTCGTTATTTTAACAAAGGGACTGTTCCCGCTCCTAATGCGTATATAGACCTTAATTTTGATTCGGATTTAACCGTTGCCAACAGTACACATCCTTTTTCTTTAGTGAATAACGGCCTAACTCACCGATTTTATCTCGGGAATTTAGCTAGTGGCTCACAAGGAAAATTTAGTGTAGAAGTACAAGTAGATTGTAATGCTGTAGACAGCAAGGCACATTGTACAGATGCAGTTATTCATAGTGACTCTCTCCCCACTCCTCTTCCAAATCCAGCTTGGGATAATGCAAATTTAGAAACAGATATTGAATGTTTAGGGGACTCCGTTCTATTCCGAATCCAAAACACAGGAACAGGTCCTCAAGGATCAACCACTCGTTATATTATTGCAGAGGATGAAGTAATGCTAAATACTCAAAATCCACAATTACAGAATGGAGAAAGTGTAGAGTATATTATTCCTGCAGATGGTTCTACTTATTATGTTGCTACTCAACAATCTGAAGATCATCCTTATGCTGGATTAGTGGCAAGTATATATGAGGGTTGTGGTACAGGAACAATATCTACAGGTATGGTAGAACAATATGAGATTGGAGATCGTAATCCAATGACTGATATTACTTGTGCAAAGAATGTATCAACCATTGTCCCCAACATATTATATGCTTCTCCAAGAGGTTATAGCAATCGCAATTTTATTAATGCGGATGCAGAATTAGAATATCAAATTCATTTTCAGAATACAAGCTCAGATACGGCTTATGTTGTAGTTATTGAACAGGAAATTTCTAGTTATTTAGATATCGAATCTATTCAATTAGGTGCGCATAGTCATGAATATACGCTAGAAATTGCGGATGAAAATACGATTCGTTTTATCTTTAATAATGTTAATTTACCCAATGATCAGGTAGATCCTTTAGGTTCTAGTGGTTTTATCAGTTTCAAGATACGATTGCAAGATAATGTACCTTTGGGTACTGTTCTAGATGCTAAATCAACTATTTATTTTGATTATGAGATTCCAATTATTTCGCCAGTTATTCAGCACGAAATAGCTAGTGGGTTTATCCAAACACAGTTTATTAGTAATCAGCTAAATATTTATGAACATGGTGTACAGGTATACCCTAATCCTTTCTCAGAAAGTACAAGTATAGAAATTGTAGAACCTATTGATGTCGGTGAAATCATTTTGCGTATTTTTGATAAAAACGGTGCAGAATTACGTCAAGAAGTTATACACAATCAAAGTGTTTTTCAGTTTTATCGTCAAGATTTAGCACCAGGTTTATATTTTTATAGCATCGAAAGTGATGGAAAAATTCTGGATGGTGGCAAATTATCGGTTCAGTAAATATTTTAACACTCCTTTCGTAGCATATTGATCTATTCTTTTGACTACGTGAATTCATATTTTGGTAGTGGATTTTTTACCCAAATTAGATTCATTACTATAAAGGTTAGCACCTCTTCTACTCCATCAAGGTCACGAATATTTCAATAGGACTAAGGCTCTGCATCGTCAGAGTTTTAGTCTTTTTTTGTATATTAAGTAGTTAGGCAAAAGAAAGCGTAGAATGGTTCAGTAGAGTTTTTTATAGAAGGGAAGACAAAAACCTCGAAGAGCTCAGCGAAGCTAAAAGTAGTGATAGTGGAGGTGGTAGCAAAGCTGACCACTAGTCGGCTTCGCCTCTGACCACTTCGTGGCTATCACGAGGCTTTTTAACGCAGCCTTCTAAAAAAAGATCAATGAAGCAACTACGATTAATTTTGGATAAGTACTCGACTTTAATGCAAAAAGAAAGCGAAAACATCAAAGAGCTTTTGCTCCATCTCTCTAGAAAAAACAATCAATTAGGAATCCAACTCTTAGAAAGTCTCTTTTCTCCTGAGGAAAGTTTGACTATACTTATGGATGTCCTACGCATTCGATTTGCTAGAAAAAAAGTGATTCACCAGTCCCAAGAACCTTTCTTTGAGCTCTTTGATGATAATGATTTACTGATTCATAATTTTTATATCCATTCTTCTACTACAAATGGTAAAATCTCTATTTTTGATTGCCTTTTGGCAAATGAAACAAAACCTATTCATGGCTTTTTTAGGGATGAAAATGGAAATAGTTTACCCCTCTCTAAGATTGAAGTTTTAGATGCTAAAGTCCTATTTTCTAGTTCTGAAGAATTAAATTTGAATCAGCAACTAACTGCCATTCGACCTTATCTTATCCAAATCTTAGATGAACCAAGAGAACTCCGCAGGAAAAGAATCCTAATTAACACCATCAAAAGAAAATTATTCAGTTCTAATGCTCAAATCGTGAAAGAAGGTTTATTGGAATTAAAAGATTATTGGGGTTGGGATAAAGCTATTGAATATCTTTGGATCAATACGATTTATATTCCTGAGGCACTTCGGCGTAGATTTTCTAGCCAATCAGGTTTACGAATTGATAAATATCATATCAAGTATTATCCTAGAACTTGGCACAATACCATAAATAATGCTTCTGGTGCTATTCGGATCAGTTTGGCTCAAGATTTTAATCAGGTAGTGTATGATGGTGGTGCAGCTTTGATTAATAGTGAGGTACAAAAAACATTACAAAAAATCCTCCCTAAATTATTAGAAAATGAATAAATTTCAACAATATTTAGAATACTTACCTCTAGTGGTAGAATGGGTAAAACAGCAAGAACAGTACATTCTAGACGCAGGAATTCCACTCAATACTAATCAAAAAATAGATGCACATCTGATTGGCATAAGAAATATAGATAAAGTCCGTTTATTAGAAGTAGAGAGAATTCCCAATCCTCAAAATCCGATATTGCAAAAGCTAGGAAAAGAGGTTGGACTTTTATCTGAACATACCATTGGGGTTTCTTTTCGATATGGAATCTATGTCAAAAAAGGCTATCTAAATCAGAGAACTTTGATTGTACATGAATTAGTACACACGATGCAATATGAACGTTTAGGTAGTATCGAAAACTTCTTGAAGGAATATATTACAGAATGTGTTTTGGTGGGTTATCCCAATGGAAAATTAGAAATGGAAGCTCGAAATTTTGAATCCAAATTTGATAGTTAATCAACTTATATGCAAGTAGAAATTGACAATGTAAAACAACTCCTTTTGAATCCTGCTGAAGAAAGTAATCAACTTGGTATGCAGCTTTTGGAGAGTATCTTCAGTCCACAAGAGAGTTTGAACATCTTAATGGAAGTACTGAAAACTCGCTTTTCGGAAAAACGCTTAAAATGGAATACTAGAACTGGTGAGCAAGTACCTGAAGATAACGCTTTTTACATTCGTGAGTTTCATATCTATTCTAGTCAAAACGAAGGCAGTATAGATATTTTTGATTGTTTAATTGATGAAAACAAGTTGATCACTCTAGATGGTCTATTCGATGTTGAATTCGATATGCCTGTTCTTCTGTATAGACCTGTGCTTCAGAGCAAAAAAGGATTGAGTATAGATCAGCAATTAGCACTAATCAAAGCTCATCTTTTAGATATACTCAATATGTCTGCAACTGAAAAAGAACATAAACGAATTATTGATCAGCATAAGGTTCAATTATTTGGTAGTGATCCATTATTGGTTAAAACAGGATTATTAGAACTTAAAAAACATATTGGTTGGGATCAAGCTATTGAGTTTTTCTTTGAAAATTGTATCTATCGCCGATTTGGATTTACTGATACAGATCCAGGTACAGATATCGGAATTTATAACATTGTAGATTATAATCAGAATGTTGGGCAAGGTAGTGGTGATGGTTATTTGGTCTTGAGATCGGCAGGTAATTTAGATCAGATTATCTATCAGAGTGAAAAGCAGAATACGCCTTATTCAGAACGAATCAAAGCTTTGCAAAGAATTTTGCCTGAGCTGCTTTCGTGACCTGGCATTAAAATGTTGCGCCAATAAATAACAATCCACACAAAAACAACAATTATAAGATGCATCTAGAATTTGCTGCAAATAATACTTTCAAAATAGAATACTTGAAAGATCTTGAAACCTTTGTAGATACATTTCAAGACTCAAAACCTGTTTGGTTTAATGACATAGAAGAACTTCAATTATTTCTACAGATAATTAACATAGAACTCCCTCCTTCTCAAGAACTCAATCATCCAGAACTTATCAGATATTGGGATATATCACATTATCAACTTCCTGAATTTACCCAACAGGAGTTTGATCAATTCTATCCAAATTGGATAGAAACATCCAAACGAGATAATACTATGAATGAATATGGACAACTGCTATTTTTACATTCATTAAGCACAAAATGGAATAAACTGAACCATAGAATTATAGTAGAAACCACATAAGTTTTAGCACTAGTACAATATTAAAAATGCCACGCTTTGGATCTTCTTTTTTTTTGCTAAAACTTAGCAAAAAAAATGCTTGGACTTCAGTCCGATCATTTTCCCAAAAATAAGAGCAGCATAGTACTTTAATGCTATGCTAATAAAATACCCAATCATCCAAACCAAAATCCACATAAACATTTTTTTAGATTCGTCTAAAAAAAGCCCTCACCTCAACCAATTATTTTTTCAATACAACAAAAAGCCAAAAACCACTATTTATCGGACTTTCCGTTTGGCTCATTTGAAAAAATGATATGGCTAGCCAAAATCTAAAAAAGTTCTTTTTTCTCTTTTTTTCTATCCTAAAAGTACCTACTTTTGTGGGTAGAGCTCCAACTAAAAGAGCATAAGAACTATGGATTTTAAAGAATTAAGCTTACCGAAACAATATTTAAACGCCTTGTCAGATCTAGGATTTGAGCAAGCTACACCAATTCAAATCAAAGCAGTACCTGCTATCCGATCAGGGCAGCATGTGATTGGCATTGCCCAAACTGGAACAGGCAAAACAGCAGCTTATGTGCTGCCAATTCTTCAGAATCTATCTTATGCAAAGGGCGATTGGATCAGAGCTATTATTTTGGTTCCCACCAAAGAATTGGTAGTACAAGTCAATGAACAAATTAGCCAATTGGCTAAATATACCGATCTACGCTACACAGGGATTTATGGTGGTGTGGGACGTAAGGCTCAAGTACAGAAAATAGAAGAAGGGATTGATATTCTGGTAGCTACGCCTAGACGTTTGTTAGAATTATACGAAAAGGATAATATCCAACTTTCTAAGTTAGAAATCTTGGTACTGGACGAAGCCGATAAAATGCTAGACATGGGATTCCGCCCACAGATTAATCTGATCTTGGACATTCTACCTAGAAAAAAACAGAACCTTCTATTCTCGGCAACTTTTTCAGAAAGAGTGGAAGAATTGAGTTGGGACTTCATGGATTTTCCAAGCAAAATTGAGATTACACCAGAAGCAACACCTGTAGAAACAGTTGAACAGTTTAGATACTTCACACCTAATTTGAGAACTAAACTGAATCTTCTAGGAGATTTGCTGAAAGATGAAGAAAGTTTTCACCGAATCATTGTTTTCACTCGAACTAAGAAGAATGCTAATCAAATTTTTGAGCATCTACAGAAACAAACCAGTGGAGATATTCGCCTGATTCATTCTAATAAAAGTCAGAATGCGCGGATCAACTCCTTCAATGCATTTAAAGAAGGTAATGTTCGAATTTTGGTAGCAACGGATGTAATGGCGCGTGGAATTGATATTGATGAAGTGAGTCATGTAATCAACTTTGATGTACCGATTGTACATGAAGATTATGTGCACCGAATTGGTAGAACTGGGCGTGCGTTCAAAACAGGTTGTGCAATTACCTTCTCAACCAAATCTGAGAAATATCACATCCAAAAGATTGAGGATAAAATCCGAATGAAGATCCCCTTTGTGAGTATTCCTGAGCATATCGAAGTTCCTGAAACGCCTTTTGAAGAAAATCAGGCAATGGAACGTGAGATTGATCGCCAAAAGCGCAAGGAAGATCCGAATTATCAAGGTGCTTTCCATGAGAAAAAGGATTATAAAATCAAACAGAAAAACAAGAGTCGTAAACGTAAGAAAAACTTTGCAGGAAAAGGAAGTAGCTATTTCCAAAGCTCAAGTCCTAAGAAGAAAACAAGTTCTAAAAAACACCGACACAAAAACAAGAAGTAAAATCTAGTATCCAAGTAAGTTCCTATTTACAGCGAAGTAACTTCAGTACTTCGCCACAAATATCAAAAATACATTAACTATGTTCAAGAATAAGATCATAGCCATACAGTTTATTGCTGTTATGGTGGGTATCCTCTTGCTTGCCATCAAGTTTTTTGCTTATGCAAAAACTAACTCCAATACGATATTGAGTGATGCTCTAGAGAGCATTATTAATGTGGTTGCAGGCGGAATTGGTTTATATAGTTTATACATTTCTTCACTGCCCAGAGATGAAAATCATCCTTACGGACATGGCAAAATTGAATTCATTTCGGCAGGAATAGAAGGAACCATGATTACACTAGCAGGCTTGCTGATTATAGGTAAATCTGTTTATAATCTCTTTTATCCTGAAGCTATTCAGGAAATCAGTCTAGGTATTTATATTGCAGGTTTTGCTGGCGTAGTAAACTATATCTTAGGCGCAGTAAGTGTATATTATGGTAAAAAAGAAAATTCAATTGCTCTAACAGCAAGTGGTAAACACCTAAAATCTGATGCTTATTCTACGGTAGGTTTGGTGATTGGTTTAGCGATTATTCAATGGACAGGAATTGTCTATTTAGATAGTGCAATTGCTTTATTTTTTGGGGCATTGATCTGTTGGACAGGTTTCCCAATTATCAAAGAATCTATTGCTGGAATTATGGATGAAGTTGACCCTGAGTTGATTAATAAAGTGGCAGAAGTTCTAGAGCAAAATCGTTCCAAAAACTGGATTGATATACACAACCTAAGAATTATTAAGTATGGAAGTCAATTACACCTAGATTGTCATCTAACCTTACCTTGGTATTATAATGTTCAAGAGGCACATGACGAGGTAGATAATTTAGAAACGTTGCTTCGTAAGGAGATTGATCCTACAATAGAACTCTTTGTTCATGTGGATGCTTGCCCTGTGAGCTCTTGTAATTTTTGTCAAAATAAGGAATGTCCATTCCGCCAAGCAGACTTTGCAGGTACTGTGACTTGGACAGCAGAGTTGGTAATGACTAATAAAAAACATGGATTACCAGAGGAGAAGGCTGCTAGTGTATAATCTTATATATTCGTTCAAAATAAAAATCACAGTGCACACCAATCCTTAATAGACTCGCATCTGAGAAATTGAATAACAAAATACCTAATCGATGCGTTTCTGTAAAGAATAGTTTGTTGATTTTTTAATTTTTAGCTAACCCCGAAGGGCTCAACGTAGTTAACCACGCAGTGCTCAGTGAAGCTAAAATTGAAAAAATACTTTTACTTATTAATTATCAATTAATAAGTAAACCTACGAACTAAGAATCAACAATGGAATAGAAAATGTATATTCTCTTGTTGAAAAGATAATTATTTTACTAGAATTGATTAGATCATGTCATTTACCAAGTTTATATTTTTACTAGTTAGTATAACATCCTTTTTTTGTAGTACACCTAAAACCTTTGCACACAACCAATTACCGATCAACCTCAGTCAGGTATTATTGGGGCGAAGCAACCTAGATGTTACACTTGGAACAGCTGCCAGTACCTTCAGATTAGGGCAAAGAATCGAAGTAAGATTTGCTGTAGTCAACAATGGAAAAACAAGTAGTGGTTTCTGTACTTTGGGTACACCAATGGAAAAAAAAGGACAAATATTAACCCATAATTGCTTTGATGTTTTGGATGCAAATGGTGAAGTTGTTCCTTACAAAGGCAGCGAAACTGTCAATTTTGACCAATGCGACAAACACAGCATTCAACTATCTAGTGGAAAATTTAAACTCCAAGTATTTGATTTGAATCATTTCTATCAATTTTCTAAAGCAGGAACTTACACCATTCGCTTTAAGAAAAATGAAGCTAACAATTTGCCTGCATCTAATTTGGTTCGTTTTGTTATTCGTTAAATTTTATAATTAGTAACGACCTAAACAACACAGCATGACCAAATTTCGAGTTAACCTAAACCTACTACTACTATTTATTTTTTTGGGTAGTTTACTTTTTTCATGTGGTCAAAGTTATAACAGCGATCTCAGCCAACGTGCAGATGATGGTTCAAAACATAGACACATGAACAACACCAAAGTGATGGAGATGAATAAAGTACCATCACCTACCTCTAAAAAAGGTAAAACAGAGATGGTTGAAGAAATTGCATCTGAACCTGAGCCTGCCTCTAAAATAGAAGATGAAGCACCTCCAATTACAGCTGATAAAACAATAGAAGTAAAGGACAATCCTTTTTATGCAGTAAAGCAGCAGCCATTTTCTACCTTCTCTATCGATGTAGATAATGCTTCCTATACTTATGCTAAATCACAGATCCAAAACTATGATCAACTCCCTGATCCTAATAGTATTCGTACAGAAGAATTTATTAATTATTTTAGTTATGATTATCCAAATCCAACTGGTGAGGATCCCTTCTCTTTCAATTTAGAGTTGGGTAAATGTCCTTGGAATGAAGAACATCAACTATTACATATTGGCTTACAAGGCAAAAAATTAGATACTAAAAATCTGAAAGCTTCCAATCTAGTTTTCTTATTGGATGTTTCGGGTTCCATGAATAATCCAAACAAATTACCTCTCCTAAAAAAATCATTAGCTGTTTTATTAGACGAATTGAGTGCTCAAGACCGAGTGGCGATTGTCGTTTATGCAGGTGCTTCTGGCTTGGTATTGCCTTCTACACCTGCTACTCAAAAGAGTACTATTTTGAATGCCTTCAATAATCTAAAAGCTGGTGGATCTACCAATGGTGGTGCAGGTATAGAACTAGCTTATAAAATTGCAAAAGAAAACTTTATTACAGATGGAAATAATCGTGTAATCTTAGCAACTGATGGTGATTTTAATGTAGGTGTTTTTGGTGATCCTTTGGTGGAATTGATCAAAGAAAAGCGCAAAGAGAATATATTTTTAACTATTTGTGGTTTTGGAATGGGCAACTATGGAGCTGATCAAATGGAGAAATTGAGTAATTCTGGAAATGGAAACTATTTCTATGTAGATTCTGAAAGAGAAGCGCAAAAAGTATTCTCTAAAGAGATGCGCGCAAATATGTTTACCATTGCTAAGGATGTAAAAATGCAATTGCAATTTAATCCAATGTTAGTAAAAGGTTACCGCTTGATTGGTTATAAAAATAGAATTTTGAACAATGAAGATTTTGATAATGACAAGAAAGATGCAGGCGAATTAGGTGCTGGACATACTGTAACAGCCTTGTATGAAATCATTCCTAAAAGTTCTAAATCTAAACAAGAATTAACGGCTTCTACTGATAAGAGTAAAACCTCAGAGGTTTTGCAGTTAATGGGCAATGAGCTTTTAGGAATCAAATTCCGCTATAAAAAACCCAAAGAAGATAAGAGTAAGTTGATTGTGCATCGTTATGTACCCAATACTGTACAAGACCAAGTAAATGGTCAATCTGAAAACTTCCGTTTCTCTGCTGCAGTGGCACTTTTTGGAATGGAACTAAGCCAGTCTGAATATAAAGGCAATGGAGATTTGGATATGGTCCGTGAATTAGCGGATAATGCAAAAAGCAATGATGAAAATGGTTACCGTCAAGAGTTTATCCAATTAATAAGTGATACTAAAATTGTAACCAAACTCAATTTGGAAAATTAATTGAACCTATCCCCCTATCTCCCTGTGTAAGCAAAGTACAGATCTATTAAATAATAGATCTGTACTTTGCTTATAAAGCTCTCACATACCAATAAAATACCACCAACTATGTCTAAAAGAATATATTTATTAGTAGTTTTTTCCCTTTTTATTATCTTATTATTAGACTCTTGTTCTATGGGACGACGCAGCAAGAGAAGGTCTAGGGGTGGAGTCTTAAATGCCCCCATCTTCGAAAGTGAAGTTGTCACTATAAGTGGCACGAAACGTAAATTAAAAATTCGTCCTACGGTTCAAGCCAAAACAGATGAAAATCCATTTTATGCCACTCAGCAACAAGCCTTTTCTACCTTCTCTATTGATATAGATAATGCTTCATATACTTATGCCAAATCACAAATTAATACCTACAAGAACCTACCAGATAAAAGTGCTATTCGAATAGAAGATTTTATCAATTATTTCACTTATGACTATAAAGATCCAACTGGCGAAGATCCCTTCTCTTTCAATTTAGAATTGGGTAAATGCCCTTGGAATGAAGAGCATCAGTTGTTGCATATTGGATTACAAGGCAAAAAGTTAGATACTAAAAACCTAAAGGCTTCCAATCTAGTTTTCTTATTGGATGTTTCGGGTTCTATGACTGCAGAAAATAAATTACCACTACTCAAGAAATCCTTAAAAGTACTATTGGATGAATTAAGTGATCAAGATAAAGTAGCTATTATAGTTTATGCAGATGCTTCTGGTTTGGTGCTTCCTTCTACGCCTGCCACTGAAAAAGAAAAAATAATTAATGCTTTAGATAGTCTAAGTTCTGGTGGATCAACTAATGGTGGTGCAGGTATAGAGTTGGCTTATAAGATTGCAAAAGAAAACTTTATTGCGGATGGAAATAATCGGATAATCTTAGCAACTGATGGTGATTTTAATGTAGGTATTTATGGTGATCCTTTGGTTGAATTAATTAAGGAAAAAGCTAAAGATGATATATTCCTAACAATCTGTGGTTTTGGGATGAGAAACTATGGAGCTGATCAAATGGAGAAATTGAGCAATTCTGGAAATGGGAATTATTTCTATGTAGATTCTGAAAAAGAAGCACAAAAAGTATTCTCTAAAGAGATGCGTGCTAATTTGTTTACCATTGCTAAGGATGTGAAATTACAATTGCAATTCAATCCTACTTTGGTCAAAGGTTATCGTTTGATTGGTTACAAAAACCGCGTATTAAACACAGAGGATTTTGACGATGACAAAAAAGATGCAGGTGAACTGGGTGCTGGACACACTGTAACAGCCTTGTATGAGATTATTCCAACAGGTTCGACTTCTAGCCAACAGCTTAGCCCATCTACAGATACTACTGAAGCCAAAGATCCTTTGGTGATGCAAGAAAATGAGCTTTTGGGTATCAAATTCCGCTACAAAAAGCCAAAAGAAGATGTGAGTAAATTGATTGTACATCGTTATGTGCCTGAGGCAGTGAAAAGTGATGTTAATCAACAATCGGATAATTTCCGTTTCTCTGCTGCGGTTGCTCTGTTTGGTATGGACTTGAGTAAATCCGTTTACAAGGGCAAAGGTGACTTAAAAATGGTGAGTAGCCTAGCCAAAAATGCCATGAACAAAGATGATTTAGGTTATCGTGGAGAGTTTATGACGATGATCAAAAATGTAACTGCTTTGCGCAATAAACAGGATACTGAGTAGATATAATCTGATGAAGGATTAATTAAAAATGGACAGTTTGAAACTAAAATCAAACTGTCCATTTTACTATAAGCTAAAATCAAAGTCTATAAACTCTTACTTTTTTTCATCTCTAAGATCAAAACGATAAAATAGATCTACTGCGAAAAATGGTCCACCACTAAACTCTGGATTCAAACGATTTCTGTTATCACCTGATAATTCAAATAACAATAACTGTCCACCAACTGGATCTGCTGTATCATACAAACCATAATCTGTCAAATCATAACCACCACGTGCACGAAGAATTACAGAATTATCCATAAAGCCATAAGAAACATAAGCACCTGCACGAATAGAATTCTCATGAACATAAGAATGTACAGAAGTAGACGATAAATCATAAGATTTAACAGAAGTTACTAAATCTGCACCTACACTCAAACCACCAGTAATATTATAGCTAATGTCCATACGGATAGGCAAAACTGCATTGATGTAGAATTTCTCATTCTTAGAGCGATACCAAAGACCTAAAAGTGGTGTAATTGTACTTCCGTGATTCTCAGTAGAAACATACAATCCAAACTTAAGCTTTACGGTTTCTGAGATCTTATAATCCAAAAGTCCTAATCCTCCAATTTGTAAATCACGTCCAGTAACTTGGCTTAAATTAGAAGCAATTTTTGGTAAAACAAGATACGTACCTGTCAATTTTTCAGAGTGATTGTGCTTAAGCCCTAAATTTAGTCGAGCCATGAATAAGTTCTCACGGTTATTTCTTCGATCAAATAAATGCAAGTTTGTATTCTCTACCGTAAATCCTGCTAGATAAACCATCTTATCTCCTGATCGAACAGGCAGGTACACTCGAACTAAGTGATTATTAGTAAATGCTCCATCTGAGTTAACATTATTCCTCTGAAAGGCAAAATTGTTTTGTGATCTGAAAAGATCAACATAATCTTGTGCATACGAATAGGTACAACTTAGTAATAGCAATAATGCAAAAAAAGAAATCTTCATAGTTTGTAGATTTGAGGGATAAAAAATTCAGGGATAATTAAGAACCTGTACTGACTACAAACCATACAATCTGATGGGGAAAATTATCAACTGATCATTCAGTTCCCTGCTTCTCTCTTAAGGTAATAGTTTACCTTAAGAGAGAAATTAGATAATAGGTATTAAGTTGTCGCTTTTATGAGTAGTACACAGGTTCATATTATTCGCTAACGACACTAAAAGTATGAAAGTGTTTTTTATTTAAAAAATAAAAAGTACAAAAGTGTTTTTTATTTCAGGAGCAAAAAGGATAATTGAACAATTAACTTTTTAAATAATTAATATTTGTTTTAGTAAATATATATCCGTTTTTAAGTAAAAAAATCATTCTCAACATCATGCAGCAGATCATAATTTTCAGGTTCTAAGTGATTTTAGTTGGTAAATGATTATTCAAGATATTTTTGTTTTGTCTTTATTCAAAAAATAAGAATAGATTTGGCTAAAGAGTTAGAGTATTTTTCCCAACTTAACTAAATGGACTATATGGGTTATCAGCAACAAAGATGGACGAAAACCCCGAAGGGCTCAGCGAAGCTAATTGACGGTTGCTTATTCCAGGTAGAACATTAACCTATTATTATTACAAGATCCAACGACCTTATTTTATTTGGGGGGAAGAGGTAATTGGTGGATACCAAAGCAATGATGCTGGAGATAAAATTGATACACGTTACCGAGCAAGATCTATTACCGTAAACTAACTAGACGAAGTACACTATCTACTTAATAATCTGAGCTGTACATTTTCCTTTTTTTTGTCTAATAATTCAACAAACTTTTTAATGCTAACTCATTGTTAATGAAAACTTTATTCAACATAAAAGTTTAATCAATATTTTTTTGTCCAAAAAGAACGAAAAGACACCCATTTTCACACAATTGTTTCTATTCATATACTTCTTTTCTATCTTTTTTAGCTATATTTCCACATATATATACAATCACCTAAAAGTTCTTTTTAATTCTATTTCTTATGAAAAATCTTTTTCTACTGAGCCTAATCTTCATTTGTACAACAAACTATATTTTACACGCACAAGAATTTGTGAATCCACGTTACAACAAAGCTGTTTTTAATGATATTACTGTTACTACAGGCATAGAGTTTGCTCAAGCTGATGCCTATGATCTTCTAGGGTTTGATAGCCCAGAACCACTCTATTTAGATTTCTATGAACCTACAGGAGATACCAGTACTAAACGCCCCTTAGTCATTACTGTTTTTGGAGGAGCCTTTCTTGCAGGATCACGCGATGCTGCTGATATGGTTGCTTGGTGTGATAGCTTGGCCCATCGAGGCTATGTCTGTGCCTCCATAGACTATCGCTTAGGTTTTAATGTTACTTACGATGCTAGTGCAGTCCGTACGGGATATAGAGCAGTACAAGACGCTAGAGCGGCAATTCGTTTTATGAAGGAATACCATGATGTTTTTGGAATTGATACTACTCAAATCTTCATGTTGGGTAATAGTGCAGGTGCTATTACTGCCATTCAGGCTAGCTATCTTGAAGAATCTGACCGCCCTGCTGTAACCTATGGGATACCGGGTTCATGGGCAGAAAGTAATGATCTAGGTTGTATTGATTGTTCGGGAAATAGTTACCAGCATACTATTGATGTAAAAGCGGTTGTTGGTTTCTGGGGAGCTGTCCTGGATACCAATGGAATTGATTCAAGTGATGAAGCTCCTATTTTAATGATTCATGGTGATAACGATAATGTAGTTTTAATCGATAATGGTCTACCCTTTGGTCTACCTACTTTTCCTCAAATGTATGGTTCTAGAACCATACATAATATTCGAACTCAGTTAAACCTAGAGAGTACCTTACATGTATTTCCTGGTGAGGGACATAATTTTTATTCAGATGGTGGTTTTCCTGGAGTCTACTGGGATACACTCTTTAATATGGGTATTGAGTTTTTGTGTATGAATAATACATATTGTGATACTAGTTTACTACGTCCTACTATTGTTCCTGCACAGTTTGATATAGCTAATCCAATGACAGGAGTAGAAACAATGGAAAATGCTAATCAAAATGCATGGATCCTCTATCCTAACCCAAGTAGTTCTTATATCAATCTAGATTTTAAAGTCCCTCCAACTACCTCAACCCAAGTTAGTATCTATAATGCACAAGGTCAGCAAATCCGATTATACACCAATATAGATCAATTCAATGTTTGGGATATCTCGGATTTACCAAATGGGATATATTATGTCCATACTCAATCAGAATATTATCAACAAAGCAAAAAATTAACTATATTGAAGTAGAGATTGAGCTGCGTTAACCTCTTTAGGATTCATTATCTCGTAAAAAGCAAAAAACGAAGCCCAAGTAATATTTGGGCTTCGTTTTTTTGTAAACTACCTTTTTAGACAGTCCTTTATTTTCTTATCTTGGTATTCATAGGACTTTGTGTATCCAATAATAGCTAAGCACTTATGAAGAAATACATCATCTACTTATTAGGATTCTTTTGTTGTATTAGTTACCAATCCTTTGGTCAACTGACCACCTTTGTTATTAATGGAATTATTACAGATGATGCTACTCAACAGCCCATACCTGAGGTTGAGATAGAACTACTCAACTATATTCCACTCAAGATCGTAAGTACTGACATAGATGGATCTTTTGTCATGATGGGCATTCCTGAGGGCAAACATCGTCTCCTCATTATTCATCCACAATATAAGACTGTCGTTATTCCTAATGTTGAGATCAATAGTCAACGAAAAGTTGTATTGGATATAGAGTTAGAACGTGAAGAATTCCTACCTATAACAACTATAGATTCTTCAGAATTTCTCCCTGATCCCATAGATTATAATAACGAAATGACCTTGACAACTTCAGAATATATCAGCACAGAAGAAGTTTCTAGATACTCAAGTATGTTTGGTGATGCAGTACGTCCAGATGCTGCTGTAACAGGTCTTCGTTTTTTTAGTCTTTTAGGTAATGCACCTATTATACGTGGAAATGCGCCTAGTGGTATATCTTATTTGATCAATGGCTTACCTGTTTCTAATATGAATCACTTACCCACCCCTAACACTTCGGGTGGTATCTTACCTATGATCAATCTCTCTGCTTTGGGAGAAGTAGACTTTGTGATGGGTGGTTTTTCTGCTGAATATGGAAATGCGCCTGCTGGAATTTTTGATATTCAGTTACGTAGAGGTTTCACAAGAAGATATAGACTTTCTGGACAAATTGGTTTATCTGGCTTAGAACTTATTTTTGAGGGTCCTGTCAAACGCATTACCAAGACTTCTTTTCTAGCCCATTATCGTCAATCTAGTTTTCCTATTCTAGAGGCTGTTGGACAGAATTATCTTCCAAGAATTTCTCCTAACTTTCAAGATGCTTCTCTAAAATTTGATATTCTACGCAGTAAGGCTGGATACTTATCTTTTTTTGGTATTTGGGGAAGAAGTACTTATAATATAAATAATAGCCCTTTAGCTCCTTATCCCAATCAAAGGTTTCAACAAAATAGTCAGCAAGCCCTTGCAGGGATACAGCATGTCACTGAGTTTAAGAAAAGGTACAAATTACGTACAGTTCTAGGTGCTAGTTATCACGAAAATCAATGGAAAGTTGATAGTTTGGATCAGCAAAACATCTATTGGGATTATATTGAACATGATCAGAAGAAATGGATTGCATCGCTTAACAGTACCTTAAATATAAAACTGAATCCGAGTAGTAGTATGCATACAGGCTTACTATTCAGCTACTATAACTTGGACTATGCAGAACAGCTTTTATCTAAAAATATAACTAGTATAGATTACCAGGGTAATACCTTCTATACTCATTTTTTCAATCAGTTACAACTCAAAACAAAAAGTTGGTTGAGCCTAAATCTAGGTATAAATGTCAGCTATTTTCACTTAAACAGACAGCTTGCTATCAGCCCCCGTTTGGCACTTCGCTGGCAGCTACACCCCAAACATATTTTTAGTTTAGGTTATACACATTATCAACATAATCACCCACTTCATATCTACTTACAACAACATACAGATCTATCTGGAGTTAGCACACTTCCTAATCAGTACCTAAAACCAACTAAACACAATAAATTTATGGTGGAATACCAATGGTATTTTGCAAAGGATTGGCAGCTAGAGCTAGAAGGTTTTCTTACCTGGATTACAGATCTTGTTGTTGCAGAAAATGAGTCAGATGTGTTTATCCTAGACAATCGAGATTTATTTCTACTCAGCACCCAGTTTCCAACGTTAATCAACAACGGATTGGGCTTACAAATGGGTGTAGATATGAATGTTCGCAAGCATTTTTCGAACAATTATTATGCAGTTTTCAATCTAAGTGTCTTTGATTTTAAGTACCAAGCAAGCAATGGTCTCTTGTATAATAATCGTTACAATAGTCAATATATCGCTTCTCTAGCACTAGGCAAGGAATTTTTATTTGGAAGATATGCAAACAATGCGTTTTTTGTAGATTCTAAAGTCCTATACAGAGGTGGATATCGTTATACTCCAGTGAACTTGGTACGTTCTCAACAATTGGGTTATGAAGTATTATCCAATAATTATATGTCTGCTAAAACAGGTTATCATTTACGCTGGGATCTGAAAGTTGGATTCCGTTTCCAAAGTAAACGCGAACGTACAGAGCATAGCTTATCAGTAGAAGTTATGAACGCCTTGAATAGAAGAAACCCAATTGCAGAGCGTTTTGATTATATCCAAAATGACATCTACACTTGGGCTTCTCCAGGTCGATTCTTCTTAGTTAACTATAATTTCCGTTTTGATTTCGGAAAGAAATAAGTATTGAGTAAACGTTGAGGTTCAGCTCAACGTTTCGGATTTAAGAGTTTAGTGTTCTCTATTCATAATCTTATTCAAAAAAGCAGAGAGCATAATTTTGCGTCCTTCGTCTACCTCTATTGCACTAAGTGCATCTATTGCTTTTTGCTTGTAAAGATCCATCTCTTTCTTGATAGCTAAAGGAATATCTAAACGATCAAAGATAGCTCTTACCGCATTAATTTTGTTATCTTCTTCTTCTACAGGAACACGTGTTGACATCCAATCATTTAGAGCATGCTGGATAGTTGGTGTAGCTGTCTTGAGTGCTTGCAATACTAAGAACGTTTTCTTGTTCTGAATAATATCCCCACCTACACGTTTACCAAATTTTTCTGGATCTCCATAAGTATCTAGATAATCATCTTGTAGCTGAAAGGCAATTCCCATACATCTTCCAAACTCACCAATTTGCCAAGCTGCTTCCTCGGTAGCTCCCCCCAAGAGTGCAGCCATTTCCATTGCTCCTTGCAACAATACAGCTGTTTTGAGTTCTATCATTTTGATATACTCTGCAATCTGAACCTCTGTAGCTGTCTCAAAGTTGATATCCATCTGTTGTCCTTCACAAACCCCTATTGCTGTCCGATTAAAAATCTTGATAAACTTGGCTAAATATTGTTCAGGAACTTGCGAGATATAATGATAGGCATAAATCAACATGGCATCTCCTGAAAGAATTGCAGTGTTCTCATCGTACTTGGTGTGCACACTAGGTTTGCCTCTCCGTAAAGGAGCTTGATCCATAATATCGTCGTGCATTAATGAAAAGTTGTGAAACAATTCTACACCATAAGCCACAGGGAGACTAGAGTCTACTTTATCGGTGAATAAGTTGCAAGCCATAAGTGCTAGTACTGGTCGCATATGTTTTCCACCCAAATCTAGAATATAGTTAATTGGATCATATAATTCTTGTGGTGCTTTATGAAAACGATGTTGTTGAGCATAAGTGGCAAAAGCCTCTTGTAATTGAGGTATTGTGTACATTGGAAAATATATTTAATAAATAAAATATTTCGAATTCGTTAAAACAAAGACAAAATTAAAAAGTTTATTTGGTAAGAAGTAAAATTATTTAATAGATATAGTAGATTTGCACTCAAACTTATCTGATATGAAAAAAATTGGTCTTTTTTGGGGATCTGATACAGGAATCACAGAAGAAATTGTAACGATTATTGCTGATGATTTAGGCTCAGATCAGGTTGATAGTATTAATATATTCAATGCAAGTATAGATGATTTTGCTAAATATGATCAGTTGATACTGGGATTATCTACTTGGTATGATGGGGAATTACAAAGTGATTGGGATGACTTTTTTGAGAAGTTCCAAGAAATTGATTTCTCTGACAAAGAAATAGCCCTCTTTGGTACAGGTGACCAAGAAGGTTATGGACAATACTTTGTAGATGGTATTGGAATCATTGGAGAGGTCGTTGTCAAAAATGGAGGAAAACTAGTCATTAAGTGGAGCACTGAAGGCTATGAATATGAAGCCTCTAAAGCAGTTTGGGAAGAAGGTTATTTTGTGGGCTTAGCGATTGATGAAGATAACCAACCTGAACTTACAGACGAACGACTGGCACTTTGGCTTTCTCAAGTTAAAAATGTTTTTGAATTGAAATAAAAATCATTGCTAGTAAAATTATAAAAGTCATGACTAAGACAAGATTGAGTGTAAATGTGAATAAGATTGCTTTGTTGAGGAACTCTAGAGGTGGCAGTCTACCCAATTTAGTACAGTTTGCTAAAGATGTGGAAGCATTTGGAGGTGAAGGGATTACGGTACATCCACGTCCTGATCAAAGACATATTCGCTATGATGATGTTGCTCCATTGAAAGCGATCACTACTACTGAATTTAACATGGAGGGTAATCCGAGACATCGCCCATTCATGGATCTTGTTTTAGCGCACACTCCTCACCAATGTACCTTAGTTCCAGATGCTCAATCTGCATTGACTTCAGATAGTGGTTGGGATACAATTACACATGCTGATTTCTTGAAAGAAACGATCCAAGAACTACAAGCTGCTAATATTCGAGTTTCTCTGTTTGTGAACGCTGAAGCTAAATATATAGAAGGTGCTAAAAATGTGGGTGCAGATCGTATCGAATTATATACAGGTCCTTATGCTGCGGAATATAAAGCAGATAAACATAAGGCAGTTGCTGCCTATGCAGAAGCGGCTAAAGTAGCTAATAATTTAGATTTGGGTATCAATGCTGGACATGATTTGAACTTGGATAACCTAGCCTTTTTCAAACAGCAAGTTCCTAACCTCTTAGAAGTTTCTATTGGACATGCTTTGGTGGCGGATGCTTTGTATTTTGGGTTACAAAATACAATTCAAATGTATTTGGCTCGTTTGGTTTAGTCATGGAATATAAGCCCCAAGTTTTCTAGAGTTGAATAGAGATTAGTACAGTATGTATTTTTCTGCTATGCACTTATGTTCTAGATTCTTATCTTGTATATTGAGAGTTCGTTGATTTTTTAACAAACCACGCAGTGCTCAGCGAAGCTAACCCCGAAGGGCTCAGCGAAGCTAAAAACCTACGAACTATTGGGATATTCACTTCCTCTTTCATTCGCCTATCCTTATGTCTATGTATACCCTGCGTTGTATAATGAGTTTTCTGCTTCTTGGACTGTTGATCCAATTCAATGTACAGGCACAAGCTATTGACTCTAGTCAACAAAAACTCAAACCATTTGAGAAGGCGCCTACATTTCATAAAGTACGTTTCGGAGTCTTAACAGGAACTGTGCTCACTGCTTATTCAGCAACTGTGATAGGCTTAGATAGAGCTTGGTATGCCAACTACCCACGAGGACGATTCCATTTTTTTAATGATTGGGATGAGTGGAGGTTTATGGATAAAATGGGACATGCCATGACGGGCTATTTTGAGAGTAAATGGGTAGGTGATATGTATCAGTGGGCTGGAATTCCTCAAAAAAAAGCTCAGTGGATTGGTTTTGGTGCAGGTATGCTCTTTCAAACTAGTTTGGAAATGCTAGATGGTTTTTCTACCCAATGGGGATTTTCTTGGGGAGATATGGCATTCAATACCATTGGTTCGGGCATGTATTTAGGTCAGGAATTGCTTTGGAAAGAACAACGCATCAAACTCAAAATGTCTACACACCGCCCAAATTATAGTATTCTCCCTATTCAAGCAAGCAACAGCACAGCCACCACCACACTCAAAGATCGAGCTGCTAGTTTATATGGCACTAGCCTACCTGAACTTTTCTTCAAAGAATATAATGGACAAACCATTTGGATGAGTGCGAATATTGCTTCTTTTTGCAAGACTAAACCTAAATGGTTGCCTGCTTGGGTCAATGTGGCTGTAGGCTACGGAATTCAAGATGTGTATGGTGCTAGAAGTAATAGCTGGACGAATTCAGATGGTGATATTTTTACAGCACCAAGTAGTTATCAACCTTATTCTCAGTATTATTTATCCCTAGATATCGACTTTGAACGTATCAAGACTAAGCATCGTTGGCTTAGAGTTTTGTTTGGTTTTTTAAATATTTTCAAGGTTCCTTTTCCTGCTTTAGAGGTGAATACTAAAGGTGGTGTGCATTTCCGACCATTTCATTTCTAATAATATTGATTATCAACCTTATTCTTTTCTAAAAACCTTGTTTTGTTGATTTTTAGCTTCGCTGAGCACTGTGTGGTTAGCTTCGCTGAGCCTTTCAGGGTTTGCAACTAATTGATAATCGAAAATATGTATAAAATCAGCTGTAACTTTTAAAGACTTTTCAATTATGGTTAAAAATGATCATTTTTAACAAGCCATAATTCTTATGCAAACTAAGTTCTTTACCTTTTTTCTATTCTGTTTCTGTTTATCAAGTACACTTTCTGCACAATGGAAAATGCATTATGAGCAGAATTATGATCTAGATATTTATCTAGATAAAAGTTATACTCCATTTGGGCAATCCGCAAAACAGCACCATCTACATATAGACAGCAAAAAGTATTTCTCTGAGCTATTTGTCTGTTTAGGAGATAGTATATACTTACTCAACACTTGCCAATTATCTACACCTGAGCAAAAAGCTAATTTGGAAAACTATTGCCCATTATACAATACAGATCACAAATTAAGAAAAGCTACTGCCTGCTGTCCTGTTTATAAAACAGCAAGCTCAGACATTCCCTTAGATAGCTGTGAATTTGAAACTGCTTACTACCGAGTTTATGTTTGGTATCACTCTGGTTATTCTGAAGGTCCTTGTATTGAGGGAGCATTAATGTATGAGGTTAATGAGAAGTTGGGTTATCACATCAGTATTTACAAAGTGGATCAAAGTATTAGTTATGATCCTCAAAAAACTAAATTTAATGTTGAGACTAATGCTATTTATATCCCCTATAAATATTGGATTAAACCACAACATCTACCACAAGATAGTAGCGTTTCGACCTCAGCAATCACTTGGGATAGGCGTAGTTTTGAACATGTTCTACCTGATAATTTATATGCCTATCCTAAGCAATTTAATCGTTGGTATCCTAATAGAAGAGGTGTGCAACTCAATATTCATGAGCAAACAGGCGATTTTCATAAAAGCCTAGATCATTATTTTGACTACTTGATGCAACATCCTAATAAGATCCATTTTCCTAATGATACAGTTTTAGGTCATACAGAGAAACTACATTATGCTTTGGGTAGATTCTACATCAGAGGCTTAGGTCATTTTGATTCTAATCCATTACGTTCCAAAGAAATTATTGGAATTGAAGTTCAACAAGATTGGTTTTGGGATGATGAAGCTAAGCAACTTTTTATACGTCCCAAAAGCCTTTGCTTCTTGCGCAGAGATCCCAAGCCACCTCACCAACGAACTGTTCTGTTCTGTGTAGATTATGAGGATTAATCAATTCATAACCATGAAACTATTCCTTTCCTTTTCAATTGACTATGGATTATACAGGGAGGTTCAGTATTAAGCATATTTCTTCTCTCACCTTTTGCCATTGCTGCAAAAGGTGACCAAAAGATCTAGGACT
>JAKVCT010000079.1 GCA_022448995.1 Saprospiraceae bacterium | reverse complement strand
CAGGCACATATGCCTGTGGGGGCAGATATTTTGATTAATAAAATGGGAACAGCTTCAGGAATGTGGTTTGAGCATGAGGGTACTTTTTTTGTTTCTATGCCTGGTGTACCGCGTGAGATGAAATACCTGATGAGCCAGGAAGTGTTGCCACGTTTACAAGACCGTTTTGATACACCTACCATTTTGCATCATACTACACTAACAACAGGAAAAGGAGAAACAGATCTTTCGGGAATGTTAGAAGAGTTTGAAGATAATTTACCGAATCATATCAAATTAGCTTATCTACCTAAAACTATGAGTGGTTTGGTGCGTTTGCGCTTGAGTGCAAGAGGACAAGATAAGGAACAACTAGAGAAAGATCTGCAAGAGCAAGTTCAAAAGTTACCTCAAATCTTAGGAAGTTTAATTTATGGAGAAGGCGAAGAAACACTGTCACAGGCAGTAGGCAAACTACTAGCAGAAAAAAATAGTCGAGTAGGAACAGCAGAAAGTTGTACTGGGGGAAATATTGCACACCAGTTTACAGAAGTGGCGGGAAGTTCTCAATATTATGAAGGAAGTGTGATTGCTTATTCTAATCAAGTTAAAATAAATGTCTTGGGTGTTCACCCTAATACCATAGAGGATCATGGGGCAGTGAGCGAACAAACTGTAAGGGCTATGGCTAAGGGCTTGATGAATTCTCTAGGGGTTGATTATGCAATAGCGGTATCTGGAATTGCAGGTCCAGGCGGTGGACGACCGAACAAACCAGTGGGAACAATCTGGGTAGCAGTGGGTAATAAAGATCAAATTTTTACTAAAAAATTGCAGCTGAGTAAGGACAGAACACGTAATATTCAGCTTACTACAACCATTGCTTTAAATATTCTTAGACGATTTTTATTGGGAGACTTGTAAATTCTTGTATTTTTGCACAAAATAAGACTAATCTTCATCAAAAACATAAGCTAATAAACATGGCAAGAGTTGAACTTATCATGCCCAAATTGGGCGAAAGTGTAATGGAAGCAACTATATTATCTTGGGAAAAGAGTGTAGGCGATAAGATTGAAATGGACGAAAATGTAGTCGTAATTGCTACAGACAAAGTAGACACAGAGGTTCCTTCTCCTGTAGAAGGTATCTTGGCTGAGATTTTATATCCTGATGGCGAAACTGTAGCTATTGGTACAGCAATCGCGATTATCGAAACAGAAGCTAGCGAAGCTGGAGTACAAGCATCACCAGCAGTAGCAGAAGTTCCTGCAGCAGAGAAACAAGCTGCTCCTCAAAAACAGTCTCAAGCACAGGCAAAGGCTGTAGTAAATGATTTCTCAGAGAGCAATCGTTTTTATTCACCTCTTGTTAAGAGTATGGCTAAAGAAGAAGGGATTAGTTTGGGAGAGATGGAAGCTATTGCAGGAAGTGGACTGAATGGAAGAGTCACCAAAAAAGATATGTTGGCTTATATTCAGCAGCGTGGACAACAGCCGGCTCCTCAAGTAACGGCTCCTGCTCCTAATAAACCTCAGAAAACTGCTCCTGTCGCTGCCAAAACAGCTGCTCCTGTCGCGGCTCCTCAGTTCAAAGCTCCTCCTGTAGATAAGAGTGGAAATCATGAAATCATCGAAATGGATAGAATGCGTCGCTTGATTGCAGATCATATGGTGATGTCTAAGCATGTTTCTCCTCACGTGACTTCTTTCGTAGAGGCAGATGTAACAAATATTGTTTTGTGGCGCAATCGCATCAAGAAGCAATTTATGGAGCGTTACGGACAGAAAATTACCTTTACACCAATCTTTGTAGAAGCTTTGGTAAAAGCTATTCAGGATTTTCCAATGGTTAATGTTGGAGTAGAAGGTACGAATATCATCCGTCATAAAGATATCAATATTGGTATGGCTGCAGCATTGCCTACAGGCAATTTGATTGTGCCTGTAATTAAAGACGCAGATCAATTAAATCTAGTAGGTTTAGCCAAAAAAGTTAATGATTTGGCAGGTAGAGCTAGAGGCAACAAGCTACGCCCTGAAGAAATTAAAGGGGGAACGTTCACCTTGACGAATGTGGGAACCTTTGGTAATGTTATGGGTACTCCAATTATTAATCAGCCACAGGCTGCTATCTTAGCTACAGGTGCAATCCGTAAAAAACCTGCTGTTTTGGAAACAGAAGCAGGTGACGTTATTGCAATACGTCATATGATGTTCTTATCTATGTCTTATGATCACCGTGTAGTTGATGGAATGCTTGGTGGATCTGTGTTGAGAAGAGTAGCTGATTATCTAGAAAATTTTGATCCAAAACGCGAAATCTAATATAAGAGATTTCTTTATAATCGCTTAGTTTGTAAAGCTCTGACGCTTAGTTATATAAGCGCTCAAAAAATCAACAAACTATTAGGTGTCGTTACAAAAGAATAGTGACTGGTGGGGTGTACTCTTGGTGCATTCCACTTTTTTATACCCAAAAATACAAGATGAATATGGCATATATTAATGTGATTGAGTATGAAGAATCTGAAGGTCGGTTAAGAGAAATTTATGATGATCTAATCCGTTCAAGGGGCAAACTCGCTGAGGTACATAAGATCCAAAGTCTGAATCCAGAGACAATTGTTGCTCATATGGAACTCTATCTGAAAATTATGTTCAGTAGATCTCCCCTCAAACGCTATCAGAGAGAAATGATTGCTGTGGTAGTTTCCATTACTAATAATTGTGCGTATTGTACCAAACACCATGCAGAGGCTGTACAGCATTTTTGGAAATCTGAAGAAAAAGTGAATGCCTTAGTTTCAGATTTTAGAACAGCAGAGCTCAAAAGTGTCGATAGGTTGCTCTGCGAGCTAGCTGAAAAACTAACCAAGCAACCTGCAGCGCCACAAAAAGAAATGCTTATTGAGCAATTGGCTAAATTAGGACTGAACGATAGAGCTATTTTGGATGCAACTTTAGTGATTGCTTATTTTAATTTTGTAAATAGATTGGTGTTAGGTTTGGGGGTACACTTAGAAGATGATGGTGGAGGTGGATACAAATATGACTGATATTACTAACTAAATATTTAAACAAAAAATAAGTTTATAAACAGATAATACTGTCACATATTTAATAAAACTTATTTCATTCCATTTTGTAACATTCCTTTCTAATTTCTTTGTTTAGAGTATAAAAGTCTGTACTTTGGTCATGGTTAAGAAAAAAAATAAAGACTTTATTGTTTTAACAAATATTTCTTGTAAATCATATTTACATCAAAAAACATTAACTATTTTATTAGATAATTAGTTTTTTTCTTAGGTAATTAGGCCTAAAAATATTACTGATTAGCGCAAAAATTGCTATCGCCTTATGAAAATTTCAGATTTTGTAGAAGTGAAGAATTCTAGTGTTGCTTCACGATATAAAAAGAAAAGAGTAGCTATAGGACATTTTATTGAAGATTATATGTCAGAAAAGATCTCTATTAATACAGATTTCTTGTCTATGATGGAGCATAAGAACAAAATCTTCAACTTTACTTATATTGGACACCACTACAAGTTTTTCTTTACTCGTATGGTTCCTGAGACTGTTCTTCCATTTGTGGCTCACACGCAGAAACAAGATGAGCGTATTATAAAGGAGCATTATGATAATAAAAATGATCTTTTCAATTGGTTCTTAGGTCCAAGAATGATCTACACAAGTTGTTATTTTACTGAAGAGAATGAAAGCTTGGAAGCAGCTCAGGACAATAAAATGGATATCATTGCTCAAAAAATCCAGTTACAACCAGGTGATAATTTATTAGACATTGGATGTGGTTGGGGAACTTTGGTTGCACACTTAGCTAAGTACTATGGTGCAAACACGACAGGGGTTACCATTGCACCCGCAGGAGCTGAATGGGGACGTCGTCAGATCAAGGAATATGGTGTAGAGGATAAGGCCAAGATCAATGTAATGGATTATCGTGATATTCCTAGAAACAAGAAGTGGGATAAAATTACTTGTTTAGAAATGGCTGAACACGTAGGAATTAAGTACTTCAAGAAATTCATGAAGCAATGTTATGATATGTTAGAAGATGATGGAATCTTCTACTTACAGATTGCTGCTTTACGTGAGCGTGATAGCGCATTCCAAAAACTAAATCAAGAGGATTTAGTATGGGGATTATTCATGAATGAGTATATCTTTTCTGGTGCAGATGCAAGTATGCCATTGAACTGGGACTTGAAGAGAATTGAGAAAGTTGGGTTTGAGGTACACAGTGTAGAGAATATTGGAATTCACTATTCCAAAACGATTCACTTCTGGTACAAAAACTGGATGAGTAACCGTGACAAAGTATTGGCTAAATACGGAGAGCGTGTATACAGAATGTATGAGATCTTCTTAGGTTGGTCGGTATTGATTGCTAAGCACGGAGGTTCTACTGCTTACCAAATTGTATGTCACAAAAATACAGATAATTTCAATCGTTCTCGCTTCATTGGTAAGGCAAATATTGGTGAGCAGGGTACTTTTGAGAGAAAGGGCAGCGCGAACAAAAAAGAAACATTGATTACTGATAATAAATAATTGTCTTAGTTAAACTCTTAGTCCAAGACTATTTATACTTTATGGACTATTACTTAAATCTAAGCTCAACTAAATAAGGCTTCTCAATCCCTTGAGAAGCCTTTTCCTTTCTGTCTTATAAAATAGTTAAGCTTATTTTACTTCACAATGTGAAGCTGTTCATTACGAACCCCTTTTGTTGTTGTTATTCGTAAAGTATAAGTACCTGTGGATAATCCATCCAGCAGTAGATTTATGATTTGATCATGGTTTATTTTTCTTAAGCTGAGGCTTTGCCCCATCATATTAATCAGTTCAACTTGTGTGATTTCTGCTGAAAAACTCTGAATCTGAATCTGATCTTTACTAGGATTTGGGAAAATACTAACTTCAAAATCAGCAGCATTATTAGACTGAACAGCAGTTAGTCCTTCTTGGATAAGCCAAGTGCTGTTTGGCAATGCTGTACCCCAAACTTGATTTTGATTATCAATCAGCCGTACTCGATCAATCCAAACTTCGGTTTCTTCTGAGGGGATTGGACCTCTAAAAACAATATCACGTATCGTCAAATTCAAGGATCCAATTTCTCCAAAACCAGAAATATTTAGCTTATCTTTTCGGCTAACCGCAATCTCAATCCGCCCTTCTTGATCAAAAACTTGATAAATAGTTAGAAGATCGGAGCCCAACCACGAATTACTAAAATCAAGGCTTAGGTTACTACCATCAATATAATCAGGATCATAATTAACCGTAAAAGCTAGACCATAGATATTATTTGCCAATTGGCTAGCTGTACCCAAGTGGATAGGAACGGTTACCCGTTCTTGAGGAGCAACAGTAAGTTCCTCGACAAAAAGCGGAATGTCGCCACTTAGTGAACGTTCATAATTGGCATTTCTGACATAATCTTGAGTATAATTTTGTTCAATGCCAAGTAGATCATTTTGATTAATAGTCCCATTTCCATCTGCATCTATATGCTTGTAATTAGGTAAAAATGGAATTGGGTTGACAGTGTACCAGTTATCAGCTGTTTGTCCTTGCCAATCAAGAGAAGCATTTATTCTAGAATAACCTGTTTCTCCATAGGTGAGTGCAATAGGTAGAATATCAAAGTTGTTGACCAAAGAGTTATTATCGGTATCACCTGCCCAGACACAACCACGCTCATTTTTGAGAATGAAGTTTTTTACTTGTTGATTATTCAAAGCATCTGTCACAGTGACCATATACCAGCCTGCACAGAGACTTTGTGCTGCAGGTAAGGTGGTCTGTCCACCGCTCCAAGCATAAGTATAAGGAGCAGTACCACCTTGTGCATTTATTGTTGCTCGCCCATCACAGGCAGAACCCAAATTACAAGAGGTATGCTGTACAAAAGCATGAACTGTAAAAGGAGTACCTGTTCCGCAACTTACTGCAATATCTTTTTGGTAAGCATACTGATGTGCATCAAAAACAGTAAGCGTATACAGTGTATTAGGACATAGATCATTACGATGCCCCGATGTTGATCCATCACTCCACAAAAAAGTATAAGGAGATGGGGCAATCGTATTGGTACTAAGATCCATGAGACCACCAAAATAATATCTTCCATCACAGACACTACAATCACTAGCGTCTTCAAAAATAGCATCGTTAATTGTATATGTTCCTGATTCTGAGCAACTACCAATAGTGTCTGTAATTTCGACCTGTACAGGACAGTAATCAACACTGGAGCTGATAGAGTCAGCAGCAACCAACCACAGATAGGAGGTGCCTAAGTCATGACAGGAGAAAGATAGACTAGAATTCCACACAAAATTAGGATCACTAATGTGTAATGTTCCATAACTATTACCTTGGTCAAGATCTGCTGGTACTAGTTGTGCCATACCAGTGCTATCTAAATATAGTTGAATAGCAGCAACACAATCAGATACAGCAGGTGGGGCGCAAGTGTTTGCTGTATCCAGAACATTGATAGTTACACTACAATGATCATATATCTGATTGATGGAATCTGCTACGACTAGGAGATCAAAAGAGTGGATGCCTATATGGCTACATTGGAAGGTATAATTATTATGCCACACAAAGTTGGTATCTCGAATATATAGATCACCGCCTGTACTTCCTCCTGCATCTAAATCCTGCGGTAGAATGGTTGCGGTACCAGTATAAGCATCCAAATAAATATCTAAAGTTATTTTACAATTGGCTACAAGTGAATTATTATTGGAAGTAGAAGGGCTTGTTAATAAATTGGATTGCGCCACAAGAGGGGCATTATTTCCTAAACAGAAAATAAAACCTAATAGAATTAAAATAGTATGTGTACGCAATAGTATCATTGGATTCTAATTGATTTAACTTTTACACAAAATACAGGAAAATATTAGTCTTTTAAAAGTATAAAATGTGAAGGTTTTCGGATTAGTTGTTTTGATGAATATAAAATTTGTGGGAAAGATTTTGATTAAAGAATTTTATCTAAGACTAAAGAATTTTTGTTTTAAAAGATTGATAAACAACAGTTTTAAGTTTGTGTGGAAATGTCCTCAATACTATTTACTATCTAATTATGGATCAACTATATCAAATATCTTAATTATTATATTACTATACAACTAAAAAAAAATAGTATTTTCGGATAATTTAATTTTAATTAAATATTAAATAAAGCCAAAAAAATGCAAAATACTAAGTTAATTAACCTATTGAAGGTACTCAACTCTAGAGAATTGCAGCGTTTTGAGGAATATGTTCATTCTCCTTTTTTTAATAAACATCAAGCTACTCGACGTTTGTGCAAACATTTGTTGAGCTTAGCTCCAAGATTTGAGCACAAACGCAAACTCGGAAAAGAGTATTTATTTCAGTTACTTTATCCAGATTTGGACTATGAGTATATTCGTTTGCATAGAACGTTTGCACAACTTTTAGCACTTCTAAAAGATTTTTTGGTACAGTTACAACAGGAAAAAGACAAGAGTCATCATCAGGTCTTACTATTAGAGCAGCTTAGACAACGCAAGGCAGAAAAGCAATTACCTATTGCTATTCGGAGATTCAAGACATTGAGTAATAAGAAACAAGATCATCAACAAACGTTTTATAACAACTATTTGTATTACAATGAGTTAGATCTGCAGTTTATAGAGAAGGGGGCTCATGCCTATGATGAAAACCTACAGCTAAAAAGTAATTCTTTAGATCTGTTTTTTATACTCGAAAAACTAAAAATTGCCTGTGACATGGCTAGTCGTAACGTAGTTGTTAAAGCAGATTATGAGTGTGCTTTATTGAATGATATATTGAATCATGTAGCTGAGCATCAAGCGAGCTTATCACCTATTATTTTGATCTATGAGTCTATTCTTCAAATGCGAACAGCAGCAGCAACAGCAGCAGCAGCAGAAAATCATTATAAAAATATGATTCGGTTGCTCAAGGAACATCGAAAGCATTTTACGAAGATGGAAGTGATGGATATTTATGGTTATGCACTAAATTTTTCGATTCAGCAGATCAACCAAGGAAAATCTAATTATTATCAAGAAGCATTTCAACATTATCAATATCTAGTAGAAGAGAAAATTATTCTAATTAATAATCATTTACAAGTTTTCGAATATATCAATATTGTGACTCTTGGAATGCGTGTAGAGGCTTATACTTGGGTAGAACAGTTCATCCATAATTACAAACAATATGTTCCTGTAGCAGATCGAGAGAAAGCTTATAATTATAATTTGGCTTCTTTATTTTATCAAACAAAGGCTTATGAGAAAGCTTTACAAACCTTACATAATGTCGAATTCACTCGACCCAATTTTTATATTCAAGTTAAGCTAATTCAACTGAAGTGCTATTATGAATTAGACGAAGGAGATGCATTACAATCGTTGTTAAGTACGTTTTCCAATTACTTGCATCGGAAAAATGTCTCAGAGTATTGGAAGTTAGCTAATCTCAACACCATAAAGATTACAAAAAAACTATATCAACTCAAGGAAAAACGTCTGTTCTTGTCAAAAAAGCAATATCTTAGATTGTACGAACAAACCCAGTCTTTGATAGAGACCCTCCAGCCACTCAGTAATAAAGTTTGGCTAGAAACTGCATTAAATACTCTATGAAAAAAATCAATTATATGTATATTGTAAAGTATTGAACCCCCCTTTAAAAATTTCAGTGTTATGGCCGAGAATACAGTAAAAGAAAAGGCTCAAAAGCCCAAGATTGTAATTCAACAGACTAGTGATCAGTTATCTATAGATATTAGATGGAGAGACGATTCTGATATTCAGCTTATCATAGCAGGACTCTTCATAATCGCTGTTTTTGGAACAATAGCATACTCAATGATTGGTTCTTTCTTTGCAGATGGCTCATTGGGAGCAGCAGTTTCACCTTTCATTGGTTTTTTAGGACTTTTTGGAGTTGCTATTCTACTGGTCATTTATTTTATTCTAGGCAAAATGATTAATACTACAAATATTCGCCTGACTAAAGATATACTAAAGGTAACTAATAAAGGATTACCTTTTTTGATTAGTTGGAAAATTCCAAGTACCGCTATTCATCAAGTTTATGAATCCGATGAATTACTCTTTGTGGTAGATGAACAGAATAGAAGTCGTAGTTTGATGGGAAGTATCTGGCGGATTCCTTTTCCTTTTCCTACAACCAAGGGAGAGCATGCCAAGCAGATTGAAGATGCAATTGAAAAATTCTTGAGGATTAAGGATCAGAATGTAATTAAGAAACTGGAGGATATCGACCAATACAAAGAAGCTATTGTCCCAGCTCCATATGGTATACAAGTAGAGGATAATGATTTAGGAACATTGATTATGAAACATACCAAGGATGGAACTACCTATAAACTTCTTTTAGTTTTTATGGGCGTTTTTTTTCTAACAGGTTGGGGGTCTTGGATTATTTTATTTTTAGATACTTGGATGGATCCCAAAGGTACATTGGCTTTTAAGTTGCTGCCTGCGGGTATTGCTGCTATTTTCTTAGGAGCTGTTTCCGCTATATTTTTGTATAATTTCTTCAAGCGTAACGAGATCCGTGTGGTGCGTATACAAGGCGATGAATTAGCACTTTTAGCAAATGCAAAGGTATTGATGGTCTACCCAAAACAGGAAATCCAAGCTATTTCTATCCAAACTCGTATCCGGAGAACAAGTAATGATAATTCTACTTCTACCAAAGAGTATAAGGTATTGCACCTAAAAGATATTTATGGTGGGCGAGATATTCTCGAAGAGAGTCAAGCCTACACACCTGAAGATTTGGATTACATAGCCGTGCGGATAGAGCAGTGGAGGAGAGGCTTAGCCTAAGAAAAATTCTATTTGTTTATAATATACCATAGTCCATGAAGGTTTAGCTTCAAAGAGCCCTTCGGGGTTTATAAAAAAGTCACTGACCATTAATATGATTATATCCCCTAAAAGTACAAATTATGTCAAAATCTAAATTAATAGAAGGTAGAGGTTCTTCTAAGGTCAAAATTAAGCAAAGCAAAGACCAATTATGGATAAGTATTCCTTGGAGGGAAAAGAAAGATGTTCAACTGATACTAGGTTTTCTTTTTGTACTAGCTATTTTTGCAATCGTAATCTACAGTTCTTTAGATTTTTCTACAACAGATTATAAGCTAGAAATGTTGGTTTCCCCATTCCCTTGGATATTCGTATTTGTTGCTATATGGCTTATTAGTATATTCTATTTTATTCTTGCTAAATGTATTAACAGAGCTCAACTACAAATCAATAAAGAAACCCTAACAGTCAGAAATAAAGGTATTTTTTTCCCGATCAATTGGACAATCCCAAGTTCCGCTATTCATCAAGTTTATCGCACTAATAAAACCTTGTATATAGTGGATGAACAAAACCGTAGCCGAAGCTTAATGGGGAGTGTTTGGCAAACTTCTTTCCCCTTTCCAAGAATGCATGAGCAAGATTCTAAATTAGTAGAAGATAGCATTGAACGTTTTTTGAATATTAAGGATCAGGATGTCATTACAAAAATAGAAGATATTGATATCTATAAAGAAGCTCTTACACCTATACCTCATGTAATGCAAACAGAAGATAATGAACTAGGGGCATTGGTCATGAAACGTACACAGGACTCGATATTTTTTAAGCTTTCTCTATTACTTACTGGAACTTATGCTCTATTAGGATGGAGCATTTGGTTAATTTTATACTTAGGTTCTTCAGCAAAGTCTTCTACAGGTGGGGCAACAGGAGTGGTTACACCAGAATTATTTCTAGTTATTATAACTGGGATATTTCTATATGGACTTTTCAAGCGGAATGATACGGAAGTGGTCAAATTTCAGAAAGATACAGTGAGTTTACTAACCAACTCAAAAGTTTCTCATTCATATCAAAAAAAGGATATCAAAAAAGTTTCTATCCAAACTAGAGTTACTGATTCTGATACTCCTAAAGAGTATAGGGTCTTGAATATTGTGGATCAATATGGTAAAAATACTGACGTTCTAAAAGAGAACCAAGCCTATGTTGAGGAGGATTTGCAATATATAGCTGTGCGGATAGAGCAGTGGAGGAGAGGTCTGAGATAAAATTTAATTATTATCATTCTAAACATAAAAACATGACAAAAAACATTCTATTCACGGCTTTATTTTTTTTATCGTCAGTGCTATTTCGGCACAAAACAGAGGCTATTTCTTTGCGGTTAGTGGTGATTTTGATGGAGATGATGAAGACGAGACAATTTTTGAAAAATACCTAAGCAAACAAGGAAAAGCATTGGATAAAATCTATTCGATGGATAAATTTGACGAAAATAATCCTATTCAGAGTTCTTTTATTTGTAAGGAAGAAAATATTCCCAACTTCATCGCAGACGAAAAGAATCCGCAGGCAGGTTTTGCCTTATTGCACAATATTGGCGATTTGGATAATGATGGTGGAGAGGAAATTGGCTATGTAATGCAGTGGTTGGATCAATCGAATCTAAATACTTATCATATTATTTCTTTGAAAAATGGAGTGTGGAAAAAGCTTTACAGCTTTCCGATCCGAGATTATCAATTACCTAAATTGCCTGGTGTCTATACAAAACATACCGCTTTTGGAAATTCCAATGAATCTGATCCTAAAATGACTGAGGCAGAAAAAATGACTGAGGATTTAGTTAGGGAAAAAGCATTAAGTAAGTTTAAAGGTTTTGTGCGCAAGCAGAGTTTATTCAATATTTTGGTACATTTTGTAAATGATAATGGTGAGCAGGAATATGCTTTGTGGAAGATTACACATAAAGATATTATGCCTGTTACAGATTTGCCAGAAGGGGCAAGTTTCCTCATTCAGGATGACCAAGTTTTATTGCCTAGTTTTAGATTAGATATCAAAACAACAGCGGAAGTTGCTCAATTGCTAGCAGACAAAAAGGAAGAGATTCTGGTGAGTGTAACCATTACAGGTACACCAACTAAAAGACCTTTGGATGAGGAAGCTAAACAGTACTTAGGAGATTATGAAGATGAAATGATTTTGGGAGATACGGAATTTAAATTGGATAAAGCAGGTCAATTGGTATTGGATGAATTAAGAGTACCTAGAGTTGCTTTTGAAAATCTGAAAAGCCCAAATGTGAACGTGAATCTAACGATTGTGAGTAGCCGAAAGAGTAGCAAGCTTAATCTATTTCATGCACAACCTCATACCAGTGGTGAAATATTGGAGATGCGAAATAAAACCCATTCTGTTACCATAGAGATGTTGGAATAAAACAATAAACCTACGAGATTTTCAAATCTCGTAGGTTTATTGTTTTTACTTGCGAATATTCGGATAATTTTCCTCAAACCATTCAATCGTCTTTTTCAAACCTTCATACAAAGGCGTAAACTCGAAATCAGGTAAGTAAGCTTTCAATTTAGAATTATCACTAGGTTTTCTAAACTGACCATCAGGCTTATCACTCAACCAAATTAACTTTCCTTTGAAGTGGAGTAACTCCACGATCATTTCCACTAGCTCCTTGATACTATTTTCCGCAGAAGTGGAGAAAATAATTGGCTCAGCCTCATTATAGTTTTCCAATGCCCACTCTGACAAACGCGCTACATCTTCTGAGTAAATAAACTCACGCAAAGGCGTTCCACTTCCCCAAACTTCTAAATCTTGTCCGTTTTCTCTAGCCAGATAACAACGATGAATTAAGGAAGGAACAACATGACCATTTTTCAAATCAAACAAGTCACGAGGACCATAGATATTAGTTGGGATTACCGAAGTATACTGCACATCATATTGCTCACGATAAGCACGAATCTGAATATCTGTCATACGCTTAGCATAAGCATAAGCATCATTAGAAGTATGCGGTTTACCCAAATGAATTTTCTGCTCTGTTAGTGGATATTCTACATCGTCAGGGAAGACACAAGTTGATAAGAAAGCCACCAAACGCTTAACACCATGCAAGCGCGCAGCTTCGATAATATGTGTGTTCATCAAGATGTTATCTCTAAAGAAATCACCCTTATAGTGCATATTTCCCCAGATACCACCCACTTTAGCAGCACAGTGAATCACCTCTTCTGGCTTGTGCTTCTCAAAAAAAGCATTGACCTCTTGCCAGTTTGTCAAGTCACAATCTTTGCGACCAATTTTCAAATCTGCATCAATCATTGAGCCCACCATACCTGTACCACCGGTAACCAATCGTTTTGCCATAATTCTTATTTTGATAAACTTGTTGAGTAACCCTACTTATAATTTGACCTTACTCAATGTTTTAATATTATTTAATATCGAAGGAAGTGTTTTTAGCCCATTCTCCCGCAAATCTAACTTTTCTAAACTAGATAATTGTGTTAAGACTTGGAATTTTTTTAGGGAATTGTCTCTGAGATTTAGTTTTTTTAGCTTTTGCAAATAGGCTAATTCTGCAGGAAGTTCTTTCAATTGATTAGAACGCAAATTTAATTGTTTTAGATTTTGCAAAAATAATAAGGTACTGAAATCCTTAACAGAGTTATCAGCCAGATCTAATTTTTTTAATCCTTTTAGTTGACCAATAGCTTTGGGAATCATTCTCAATTTAGATTCACTTAGATCGAGTTCTTCTAGTTGATGCAAATGGTGAATAGCTGAAAAATCTGTAATTATATTCTTTTTTAGATCCAGTTCTTTTAACTCCTTTAGGTATTTGATTTCCTCAGGAATCTTTTTCAGGCTATTACTACCTAAGTCTAATTTTTTTAATTGGGTTAATCCTTTTAGATTAGAGAAATCTGTAATTGTATTCTTTTTTAGATCTAAATTGGTCAAATTTGGAAATTGAGCTAGCTCTGCTGGAATTTCTTTGAGCCCTTGTTTACCAAGATCCAATTTATAAACTTTTTGAGGCTCGGCAAGTGCTTCTTCTAAAGAAGTATATTTTTTATGTTTAATCTCATCTTGAGCAGTAGCAATAGAAGAGGTAAGACAATGAATACAACAGATTAAATAAAAAAGCTTCATATAATGTGATTATATTTTACAATGGTTCGTAGGTTTTTGACTTTTGACTAAACCCCGAAGGGCTCAAAACAGTTAAAATGAAAAAATCAACGAACTGTCATTTTAGTGATGAGAAAAAATAAATTTTTGACTTTGAATAGTCTGTAATAAATATTTTTTAATGGAGTATTTCGCGAAGGGCTCAATATAGTCAACGCCTTCGCTACAAACACAAAATATCCGTCTACAGCACAGACCTTTTACTTCGTAGAGCCCTTCAGGGTTAGCTCTGCGCCAATAAAATATTGAGCTGATTAACTCATGAAAATTTATATTACAGATTATTTGAAATTATTTAAGAATTAGATTTATTACTTTAGTGTAAATTAAATAGTCTGTAATATAAATATTCTGTAAAAATATTCAACCATTTATGTTACAGAGTATTAAACACATTGTAGAAACATTTACCTATTTGGTGGATTACTCAAACTACATAAAAAATCGAGTACATTCTCTGTATCTTAATTTGATAGTTTGTTGATTTTTTAGGGTTCTTACTGCTTGATAATTAGGACTTATACATCTGTTAACAACTAAAATAATGTACCAAAGTGATGCTTTTTTTATAAAACCTTGCTTATCAATAGCTAAAATAGTGCTTTCTCGTTTTTGGGTCCTTTCCAGAAGTACTCAATTCAATAATATCGAAAATTAAGTAAGAGTACAAAAGTAATCGTGGAACAGATTTAGAGTGATTTTAGTTAACTATTAATCAATAGAACGTAGTTGTGTGGGCTACAGTGAGGCTCTACAAAGCAAAAATTAACGGTGTTGAGCTCTTTGGCTTGGTTTAAAATCAGCCAAAGATAATTACGAGGACATCCGGACTGTTACTCAAGAAGTAGCGAATGACTAAAACATAAAAAACGTGACAAAACAAGCCATCTCACTTTTCAGTAAAAATAATCTCATCCTCCTATTAATAGCTTTGTTAGGATTGATCCTTTTCTTTGGTTCTCCTTTGAGAAAAAAGAAGTATGCTCAAGAGGGACAATTTTATGAACAAGTCTACTTAGAGTCTCTCAAGTACAAACTGACAGAGAACAAAAAAGATTCTATCAGAGAACAAAGGACTTATGTTACCAAGAGTCAACCTAAGAATGTGATTTTTATGATTGGAGATGGTATGGGCTTGACTCAGATTTCTGCTGCAGAGATTATGGCAGAGGATTCTATGGCATTGGAGCGATTTAGACATATAGGTTTGAGTAAAACTAAATCTACAAAGCTGATTACAGATAGTGCTGCAGGTGCTACAGCTATGTCCACAGGGCAAAAAACGCACAATGGAGTTATTGCTATGACTAAAGAATTGAAACCACTAAAAACCATTTTGGAATATGCAGAAGAGGCAAGCTGGGTGACAGGAATTGTAACTACTTCTACCGTAACTCATGCAACACCGGCTAGTTTTTATGGTCATCAACCTACTCGTGCAAAAGTAAATCGTCAGTTAGCTGCTCAGTTTATGGAACATGATATTGAGGTATTGATGGGAGGTGGAATTAACTACTTTAATGATCGTGATGATCAACGGGACTTACTAGAAGAAGCACGTGAGAGAGGTTATTTTGTAACCGAAGATGTAGAACAGATTGGAGAATACGTACCAAGTAAGTTGCTGTGTTTGATCTCCACAGGACAACCTAAACGTTTAGATATACGTGGAAACTTTTTACCCTTGGCTACCAACAAAGCTATTGAGGTCTTAGCCAAACCTAAGACCAATTTCTTCTTGATGGTAGAAGGTGCACAAATCGACTGGGCTGGACATGCTAATAACTCTGACTATATTATAGAAGAGATGTTTGATTTTGATAAGGCTGTCGCTCATGCCTTAGATTTTGCAGAAAAAGATGGGAATACCTTGGTACTGGTAACAGCTGATCATGAAACAGGAGGGTATGCTATTAATGGTTGGGATAAGGAAAAAGAGAAACTCAAAACAGAGTTTACCACAGGATATCATACTGGGACTATGGTGCCCGTATTTGCTTATGGACCTGGTGCAGAATCATTTGCAGGTATATATGAGAATACAGAGATTTTTTATAAGCTTAAACACTTGATGGGATTGGGGAATTTCCAATAATTTGTATAGTTCAGGAAAGATTGGTTATTAGGAGGCTTTGTATTTAGATATGCTTTTCACTCATGAGTACAAGGGGTTAGTAATCAGTATATTGTCTTTTTATTGAAAGCTCTTGTTAGCTTATTCTCCATCTAAAATCACTAAAAATAGAGTCACACATGTTTAGATTTTAATTTGGATCTCAAAAATTTGTATATCCTATCATAAATTGCGACCTTTGCGCCAAATACAAGCTCCTTAAGTTACAAGGAGATCCAAATTTAAGTATAAAAATATTACTTTGCTCATGCAAGACACATTAAAATCAAACGACATTCAAGCTACAATGCAAGAAGTTTTTGAAACTTTAGGATTAGAAGCTGTAAACTACGGTACGAGTACTGGTGCCAAGGCTTTTGGTAACACTGAGGCCAATCTAATTGAATCTTACTCACCAGTAGATGGTCAATTGATCGGAAAAACAACTACTACTACAGCAGCAGAATATGCTCAAGTGATGGAAGCAGCTCAAACTGCTTTTAAAACATGGCGCTTGATGCCTGCTCCCAAACGTGGTGAGATTGTACGCCAGTATGGCGAAGCACTGCGCAAGTACAAAGAGCCTTTAGGGCGTTTAGTCTCTTACGAAATGGGTAAGAGTTTGCAAGAAGGTTGGGGAGAAGTTCAGGAGATGATTGATATTTGTGAATTTGCAGTAGGACTTTCTCGTCAGTTATATGGATTGAGCATGCATTCGGAGCGTCCTGCACACCGTATGTATGAGCAGTGGCATCCACTAGGCGTTGTTGGGATTATTTCTGCATTCAATTTCCCTGTAGCTGTTTGGGCTTGGAACTCCATGATTGCTTTAGTTTGTGGTGATGTATGTGTATGGAAAGGTTCTGAAAAAACACCTTTATGTTCAGTAGCTTGCCAGAATATTTGGAAAGAAGTTCTAGAAGCAAATAACTTGCCTGAAGGTTTGAGTGCAATCGTAACTGGTGGTGCTGAGGTTGGAGAATGGATTAGCACAGATAAGCGCATTCCTTTAGTTTCTGCAACAGGTTCCACTCGTATGGGACGTATTGTAGCGCAGAAAGTAGCAGCGCGTTTAGGTCGTTATTTATTAGAATTGGGTGGAAATAATGCAATCATTGTTACACCAAGCGCAGACCTAAATGTAGTATTGACAGGTGCCTTATTTGGTGCGGTAGGAACATGTGGTCAACGTTGTACCTCTACACGTCGTTTGATCGTTCACGAAAGTATCTACAAGCAAGTATGTGAGCGTATGCAAAAAGCTTATGGTCAAATCCGTATTGGTAATCCATTAGATGAAAATAATCACGTGGGACCATTGATTGACAAAGCTGCTGCAGCAATGTACTTAGATGCAATTGCGAAAGTGAAAGCTTCTGGTGGAACTATGTTGGTAGAAGGTGCTGTATTGGAAGGTGAAGGTTACGAAAGTGGTTGTTATGTCAAACCAGCTATTGCATTGGTAGATGAGCAAACGGATATCGTAAGACATGAGACTTTTGCACCTTTATTATATATCATGAAGTACTCTACTTTGGAAGAAGCAGTTGCTATCCAAAATGATGTTCCTCAAGGTTTGTCTTCTGCTATTATGACAGATTCTTTGCGTGATGCTGAGTATTTCTTGTCTAGTGCAGGTTCTGATTGTGGTATTGCAAATGTAAATATCGGAACTTCGGGTGCTGAAATTGGTGGTGCTTTTGGTGGTGAGAAAGAAACTGGTGGAGGACGTGAATCAGGTTCTGATTCTTGGAAGGCGTATATGCGTCGTCAGACTAATACCATCAACTATAGTACAGAAGTACCTTTAGCACAGGGGATCAAATTTGATTTTGACTAATTAGCTATAGCTAATTAATAGTTTATACAGAGAATTAAGAAAATTTTAAGATTTTTTCTTTTTCGGAAAAGCAAGGCAAGGATTTTGTCTTGCTTTTTTTGTCTAATACTAATCCATAGTTAAAAGTAGAATTAAGATTGAAATAAATTAATTGATCTAACAAAGCATTTTTTGAAAGCATAGTAGGGCTATTGCTGATAAGAATAACA
>JAKVCT010000078.1 GCA_022448995.1 Saprospiraceae bacterium | reverse complement strand
GTAAACCCCGAAGGGCTCAGTGAAACTAATTTCTTTTTAGAGTTTGGACAAATCACGTAAAAAAATGTCCTGTTAAACGTAACAAGCAAGACTCAGTTTCGCTAAAAACTTAGAAAAATCTACCCAACTGGGCCAATTGGACTATATGGGTTGTCAGTAACAAAGAACGACGAATATTGACCAAGATAAAAATTAATACACTAACCAATTCTAAGCCAAATCGTGAGGTTATCTCACAAAGCGATAGCTTACACATTTCAGCTATACATACTAAAACACTTGGATTTAGCAATAGGTTTTTACACAAATATCAAATTCCAAAAAACAGACTAATTCCACCAAACGGAAAAACACCATACACAAAACACTGATTAACAAACAAATACAAATAAGGCATATTCTTAGTAGAAGAAAAGAAACAATTATCTATGATGAAAATCTTAAACTTATTTAGGTTATGCCAATACTTCAACCACAGGATATCATTATTTTTGGACTTCAACCTTGGGATATAGAATTAGGCAGCAATTGCAAGTGCATTGCCACAGAGCTTGCTAAAAAGCATCGAGTTTTGTATGTAAATCGTCCATTAGATCGAGTATCTCTTTGGCGAAAGAAAGATCAGATCACACAGAACCGAAAAGCCGTAATTCGTGGAAAAAAAGAAGCCCTGCAAAAGATAAATGAGAACTTTTGGGTAATGACCCCACCTATTCTATTAGAATCCATCAATTGGTTAAATTCTTATTGGTTGTTCCAAAAATTAAACTACTGGAATAACTATAGACTTGCCAAAAGTATACGAAAATATACAGAGCTGCTGGGATTTGACAACCCCGTTCTTTTTAATGACAGTTCTATGTTCATGGGGTTTTACCTAAAAGAATTGCTAAAGCCACGACATTTTATCTATTACATTAGAGATTATCTAATTTCGCAAAACTATTTCAAAAAACATGGAAAAAAAGCTGAAGCAACATTAATTGCCAAAGCAGATACCATTGTTACTAATTCAAATTACTTGACCAACTATGCAAAACAGTTTAATCAGAATAGTTATTTTGTTGGGCAGGGCTGTGATTTGACCGCATTCGATCCATTCATTCAAAGAGAAATCCCTCCTAACATTCAAGAAATTCAACAGCCTATCATTGGTTATGTAGGATTGTTGACATCAAGAAGACTAGACATTGATTTGCTCATCCAGCTTGCTAAGCAACGTCCAAATTATGCATTAGTATTAGTTGGAGCAGAAGACCAAGACTTTCAGGATAGTCAATTACATCAATTGCCCAATGTACATTTCTTAGGTTTTCAAGCACCTGAAACACTGCCTGATTATATACATAGTTTTGATGTTTGCATCAATCCTCAGGTTGTCAATGCCATGTCCAAGGGAAACTACCCTAGAAAAATCGATGAATATCTTGCTATGGGCAAACCAGTAGTAGCTACTCATACACCCACCATGGAATTGTTCAAAAATCACGTTCGGTTAGCCAATTCAACCGCTGAATATATTCAACATATAGATCAAGCACTCTCAGAAAATTCGGCTCAGCAAAATAAAGATAGAATTGATTTTGCACAAACACACACTTGGGAAAATAGTGTACATGCCATCTGGAATGCTATAAAAATTGCATAAAGGTGTCTTAATACAGAACTAAATCCGCAACTTTTAGTTATACCTATAAATATTTGATAATGAATTAAATAAAATGATTATAAATATATTATATAATCATTTTATAAGTACATAATGCAAGAATAGTTTTACATATAGAACTATTCATAACTAACTCTTTTGGCTTGATGACTAATAAATTCTCTATCAGGACAGCAGTAAGCTAACACCTTATATAGAACTGAAAAAATATTATACTAAACACTCTGTAACATACATAACGTAAAAAGAGTTATAATACAATTAAATCTATATATAGACTTAAAACAACTTACTTATGAATACAGCCGAACTTTTATTTTGGAGTCTTGCCATTACGATTATTTATACCTATTTGGGTTATGGACTATTTCTGTGGATTTTGACAAAAATTAAGTCGCTATTAAGTCCCAAGAAGATTTATAATGTATCAGCCCATCCAACTGTTACGCTCATTATACCTGCCTATAATGAAAAAGACATATTATTAGCTAAACTTTCAGATTGTCAGCAATTAAATTATCCCAAGGACAATTTGGAGATTTGGTTTGTAACTGATGGCTCAAATGATGGTTCAGAACAATTACTCAACGAGTATACCAATACGAGAGTCAAGGTTTTTCACCAAGCTAAACGAGCAGGCAAAATGGCAGCTATGAACAGAATCATGCCTATCGTTCAGTCTGAAATTACAGTATTTTCTGATGCAAATACATTCTTAAATTCCGATGCAATCAAAAATATAGTGCTTTCTCTACAAGATACTCGAGTAGCTTGTGTGGCCGGAGAGAAACGTGTACATTCCTCAAATACAGCAGGAAAAGGAGAAGGACTTTATTGGAAATATGAGTCTAAACTCAAATCTTGGAGTTCTGATCTATACTCTACTATTGGTGCCGCAGGTGAGTTATTTGCCATCCGAACCAATTTATTTACCCCTCCTCCCAAGGATACTATATTAGATGACTTTATCATCTCATTAGATGTTATTCGAAAAGGACACAAAATTGCTTATGTCCCTGATGCTTACGCACTCGAAACAGGTTCTCTATCTCTAGAAGAAGAATTTAAACGGAAAACCCGAATATGTGCTGGAGGATTGCAATCTATTGCTAGAACATTTGATTTGTTAAATCCGATCAAATATCCACTATTTGCATGGATGTATCTTTCTCATCGAGTATTGAGATGGACTGTAACACCACTTGCACTATTACTCGTATTATTTATCAATTTGCAATTGCTTGATACTGGAGCCTGGATTTATATACTCAGCTTTTGTGTACAAGTACTTTTCTACAGTCTTGCTACTATAGGCTGGTTAAGACGAAAAAACTCTCCTTCCTTTATTTTTTTAGTTCCTTGTTATTTTACCATGATGAATCTTGCAGTGTTCTGGGGCTTTGGACGCTTCTTGCGAAAAAAACAATCGGTTCTGTGGGAAAAAACCTTGCGTTACGAATAAAATCTGCGATTTTTTAAGACTAAAAATCTAAATTATTTGCTTAAAACCATCTTCAATCTTATCTTACACAGATGAGCAAAAAAGACTTTTATATACTTCAATTGGATGGAAGCAAAAGATGGTTAGATTATACCGAACTGCATAAAATCAGAAAGGATATTCTAGTCTATTTTGATGATAATCTAGGTGAAATAGATAGTGTATTGATGCCTTTAGGAGAATTTGAATTGCCTTATTGGGAATTCATTTCTATCAATTTTGATCAAGAATGGGCAGAATCTCAGCATTATAAAAAACTAATTGAAGAAGGCTGTCTAGCACTTTTAAATGGTATTAGTTTAGAAATCTTGTATCAACCAGTTAGTCGCATTCATAAAAATTGGCAACAAACTCCTGCTCAGGAAATTCTTTCTTATATTCAAGCATACCAACCAAATAATGAGCGATTAAATACCGCTAAAAATTACTTGATTCAGACCTACAAATTCATTGAAACCCTGACTTATGAAGATGTAGATCAGGATGGTCTATTCAAAGAATTTGATACAAGAATTGCGGGAAAGTGGTTTAGTCAGAATATTGTCCAAGCCTACTACAAATGGTTGCTCAATGAATATGGATCATAGATAATTCAACGATAAATACATGAAAGCAGATAATGTAATTGGTGCCTTGATGGGTGTAGCTGTGGGTGATGCTATGGGTGTTCCACATGAGTTCAAATCGCGTAGTGAAATGCGTAAAAATCCTGTGACTAGTATGGTTGGTCATGGTACGTACAACCAACCTTTGGGGACTTGGTCAGACGATAGTTCTTTGACTTTTTGTTTGGCAGAATCCTTACTGAATGGTTATGACTTGAAAGACATTGCAGAGAAATTTATCCAATGGCGAAGCAAAGCTTATTGGACTGCACGAGGGCGCGTTTTTGATATAGGTATGACCACTGCCAAAGCACTCAACCGATTAGAAGAAATTCTAGATAATAATTGGTTGGATGAACTCCAAGAACAAAAAAACTATGGAGATGCTTATGAAAATGGAAATGGCTCTCTCATGCGCATCATTCCTCTGCTATTCTACATCAAAGGAAAAACAATTCAAGAACAATTTTCGATCATCTGGGAAGTTTCTGCCCTCACTCACCGACATATCAGAGCAGCAATGAGTTGTTTGATCTATCTAAAACTTGCAGAGAAATTACTGTCAGGGCAAGATAAAATAATCGCTTATACAGATATGCAAAAAGAAATTCTTGCCTTTTGGGAAGAAATTCATTTTCCAAAATCCGAATCTCAGTATTTTGAAAAAATTATCCAAAATGATATTCGAAATACTGCGCTAAAAAATATAAAAACAGGAGGTTATGTAATCGAGGTTCTAGAGTCTAGTCTTTGGTTCTTCCTAAATAGAAACTCCTACAAAGAAACTATTTTGTCTAGTATCAATTTAGGACATGACACAGATACAGGTGCAGCTATAGCAGGAGGACTAGCAGGCTTGTATTATGGACTCAAAGGAATTCCTGAGCTTTGGGTAGCTTCTATTGCTAGAATGGAAGACATTATCCAACTAGGAAAACAACTGCATAGCACATATATCTAGAATATACAAGCTCTCAAGAAGGTCAGATCTTTTTCAAAAAAGTTGTAATATCTTGCTCCGCACTCAACTCTAACTTTTTGCGTAGGCGATATCTAGCCATTTCTACTGATTTGACATTGACATTTCTTGTAGTCGCAATCTCTTTAGTTGTCATGCCTAGACGAATGTAAGCACAGAGCTGCAACTCTGTCTTACTCAAGTCAGGATAACTTGCTTGTAATTTTGCAAAATAATTGTGATTGACCTTATCTATATTTTGTTGCAATTGATCTTGATCTTGGTTCACCTTTTGGTGATTATTAGCAAACTGAATCAATGAACGCACTGCTTTACGAGCAGCTCCCGAAGTTTGGTGCTCCAAGCGGCCTAAACTAACCAAAAGGCTATCTGTAAATTCATTTTTTCGGTTAATATCCAAGGCAAAGTCTGTTAAATCTTTCTCTTTGGCAAGCAAATTTCTCTTGAGATTTTCAGTCAGTTGATGGGATGTTTTAATTTCACTCTGCAACAGACGTTCTCGCATTTCCAACAATTGCTGTTTTTTATTGATGTTTTGTCGCTTTGTTCTCAAACGGTTCCCATATCTAGCTGCGATAATCGACATAGATAACAGTCCTAATCCCATTAGAATGGATAAAATATATTGAAGATTATAAGGAGAAGAATCTTTAGATCCAAACATTAATTTAGGTAAAACCACCTTGATAACTGGAGCCACCGAAGTAGTAGCCGTCTCGATTTTAGCCATTTCTGATTGACCCTTGACTATTAAATTATTTAGAGAATCTTTCAAATAAGCCCATTTCTGATAATAATCCAGTGATTGCTCTTTATTGCCCAAAGCATTGTGCACTTCTGCAATTTTCTGATAGTTTTCTAGGGTTACTTCTGAAATAAACTGAGCATCTAACTGTTGAATTGACTTATCCAAGAAAAATAATTCACTGTCTTTTTTCCCCATCTCCCAATACGCCATTCCAATATTGCCCAGTGTATTATTTTGTTCTTTATCTACAAAATATTCTTTTTCTATTTCTAAAGCACGTTGAAAATAATCTAGTGCCTTTTCAGGTTCCGTTTCTAGGTGAATACGTCCTATTCCATTGAGTGGTGAAGGCTCGTTTTCTATAAGATCTTCTTTTTGATAACCTTCCAAGGCTTTCTCAAAATAAATTAAGGCTTTTGTCTTTTCTCCCAAGTGTGCATAAGCAACTCCTAGGTCTTGATTAGTCTTTGCTATTTTCTCTACAACATTGTTGCGAGTATACTCTTCTTGTACTTGCTCATAGTAGGTTATTGCCTGATTGTAATTGTGTAATTCACTCTGTAGACGTCCCAATTCGTGGTAAGTTTTATTTTTTTGCTCTTCATCTGTAGAGCCTTGTACCAGGGAAAGTGCTTTTTCAAAATGAACAACTGCTTTAGGATAATTGTGTTGCCCTACATAAATAGAACTGATACTATTCAAGGCTGCCAATTGTCCGGATTGGTCTTCTGCCTTAGTCGCCAGTTTTAGTCCCTCTTGGGCATAGAATAGTCTCTCCTTTGTAGGAAGGTTCTCCTGTTGAGCGATTGAGTTCCAAAGACTAATTGTATCTTTTGTACTTTTTTTCGCCTCATCAGAATCTACGCCATCGGAGTTGATAAATAATAAACATACCAGAGCAGAGAACAAGTAATTCATGCTGGAATGGGAAATTTCTAATTAAAAGATAAATTTGGAACATCCATTGTTAACCAAGTAATACGCAACTTTTTGCTATTTTAGTCAAGGATTCACAAGAACACATAATACTATAGATCAATACAAAATAGCAAAAATATGGTTAGAATACCAAATTTTTGTTTCTATTTTTGACAAAAAACAAAAAAGAATTACTCAAATGATTAAAAAATGATCATTATTTAAACAATATTTCCATAACCTTAGTTTTGTAACTGGCTCCTACGGGTATTTTTAGCTCACCAATAATCAATTGATTCCCAGCAATTGCTTCTACCTTATCTACGGCAACAATATAAGATTTATGTACCCTTAGAAATCGATGCTTAGGTAGCTCCGTTTCTATTTTTTTCAAAGTATTAAGAGATAAAATTCGTTGTTTTTCATCAGTATGAAAAGCTAAATAAGCTCGCATTCCTTCAATATGTGTAATCGTATCACATTTCAGTCGAACGATTTTGTGTTCTGTTTTGATCAAAATATAATCTTTGGGATTTGCCTCTCTCTTGGCTTTAGTGTGAAGTATTTTGCTGGATTGTTGCTGCATTAACTGTAGTTGGTTCTTGGCTCGATTTATAGCCTGCAAAAAACGCTCAAAGCTAAATGGTTTTAACAAATAATCAATAATATCTAGACTATACCCTTCTATAGCATACTGTTTATATGCTGTTGTAAAAATCACCAAGGGTCTGTGGATCAGACTTTTCAGGAAGTTAATTCCTGTTATTTGTGGCATTTGTATATCTAGGAACATCAGATCAATATGTTCTTCACCTAGCACATTCATTGCTTCAATTGGGCTCTTGCACAAAGCCACCAATTCTAAACTATCTATCTTTTTAATAAAGTTTTCTAGTAGTTTTCTACCCAACACCTCATCATCTACTACAATACATCTGACTGATTTCATGTAATTTATAGAGTTTTTTAAATTTCCAGTTCTAAACTAATTTCAAAGACATCTTTTGTCTGTCGGATTTCTAGTTGATGCTTATTTGGATACAATAACTCTAACTGTCGCTTGATATTCTGCAAACCAATTCCACCTACTTCATCCTTAGCCATTTCAAAACCAGGTACGCTATTTTTTACTTCAAAATAAATCGTTTTCTGATCATTTTTTAATGAAATTTCAACCCAACCTTGTACCAAATCTTCTATAAAGGAATGTTTAAAAGCATTTTCTACAAAAGGTATTAATAATAATGGTGCAATTTTTAAATCTCCAACCACCTGCTCAAAATCCACCTTAATATTTAGACTTTGTTCCTCTTTTTGTGCAAACAAATTAATATAATTCTGTAAGTATTGCAATTCTTGCTTTAGTAAAACATGTTCTTCATCACATTCATACAACAAATAACGCAACATTGCGGAAAGCTTCAGGACATTCTCCCCTGCCCGGTCAGGATCTAAAATGGTTAGAGAATAAATGTTATTCAAAGAATTGAATAAAAAATGTGGATTGATCTGCGATTTTAGGAATTTCAACTCCGTTTCTAATTTTTCTGCACGTAGTTGAGTAGTCTCCTGTTCGGAGGCATTAGCAACCAAAGTTGTTTCAATCAAGGTACTCACGACAAAGGTCATTACCAAGGGAGCGGCTAAACTAGCTGAGCGAATTGCTTGCATACTACTGTTCTCGTCTCCATTCACAATAAATACAACCACCTGATCCCCTCCATAAAACACATTCAATATCAGATTGATAAGAATAGCCAAACACAACACAAATCCCAGGGAACTGAGAAAGAATAATAACTTGGAACGATGATAAAACTTAGGAAATAAGAAAAGTGTATTGGTAATAATCAGTAGTGATATTCCTAGAAAAGAATAGACTGCTCTTGATAAAGCGCCTGATAGAAAAACGCCATTTCCTACATATATAGCAATCAGCAAACCTAGCCAAATTAGAATCTGGATAATAATTCTAGGTGTTTGAGATATTTTAATATTCATATACAATGATATTTCAAGGTTATACTAATCCGTATTACTAAGGAAGGTATTTAAGCTCAAGTTTTCAACTATTCTGTACCAAAATACCATTTCTATGCACCAACAGTCCAAATTTATACACCAAAAACCTATAGCAAAATTGGTCAACAAAAGGATACTGTTGGTACACAAAAAACAGGCATTTGTGCAATAAATTTTCTTGTTTGATTGAAGTAGCTGACTTTTGTTGAAACTACAGTTCGTGAAGGTTTAGCTCAACTGAGCACCTCGTGATTTGAACTTAATTTAATAAACACCACAAAGTGATCAGTGAATCAGAAAGTTAAAAAATCACAGACTGGGATTAACATAAAACAGAAATTTATGAAACGGATCTTATTCTTACTCTCGGCATATCTCATAATTGGTTCTACTACAGCCACAGCACAAGATAATTACACCATCAGTGGTTATATGCGTGATAGTTCTTCTGGTGAAGAACTTCTATTTGCAGGTATCTTAGTCAAAGAAACTGGTGCAGGAACAACGACCAACGTAGAAGGTTTTTATTCACTAACCTTGCCTGAAGGCAACTACACACTTGAATATTCCTATGTAGGAATGCAGACTAGAGAAGTAGTCATAGAACTCAAGCAAAATATTACACAGGATATAGAGCTGAACACAGGAACTACCTTAGTGGAAATAAAGGTACAAGAGACCAAGGATAATGAAAATATCACTAGTACCGAAATGGGTGTAGTCACCTTAGATATGAAAGATGCCAAACTCATCCCTGTTCTATTGGGAGAACAGGATATCTTAAAAACCATCCAATTATTACCCGGTGTGAGTGCCAATTCGGAAGGAAGTAGCGGTTTTTTTGTGCGTGGTGGTGATGCCGACCAAAATTTGATCCTATTGGATGATGCACCTGTGTATAATGCTTCTCACCTACTTGGTTTTTTCTCTGTTTTTAACTCCGATGCCCTGAAAGATGTAAAGCTATACAAGGGAGGAATGCCCTCTAAGTATGGTGGACGTGTTTCTTCTGTTTTAGATATCCGAATGAAGAATGGAAACATGAAAAAATGGGAGGTTTCTGGTGGAGTAGGTTTAATTTCTTCAAGAATTACCGCAGAAGGTCCACTCAAAAAAGACAAAGGCTCTATTATTATTTCTGGACGTAGAACTTATTTAGATTTGGTTGCCAAACCTTTCCTTTCGGACAATTTCTCAGATTTGCAGCTCTATTTCTATGATATCAATGCTAAGGCCAATTATAAGTTTGGGACTAAAGATCGTATCTATATTTCTGGTTACTTTGGGCGTGACGTGTTTGGAACAGGGAATTTGGGATTCGACTGGGGAAATGCAACAGCTACAGCACGCTGGAATCATTTGTTTAGTGATCAACTCTTCCTAAATACTACTTTTGTTTTTAGTGATTATCGTTATGGATTTGGAGTAGATGTAGGTGGAAATGCAGTTGAATTGAGTTCTGGAATTCAAGATTACAATCTAAAACAGCATTACTATTGGTATCCAAATCCTAAAAATACGGTGAAATTTGGCTGGGAAGCTACCTACCATATTCTACAAGAAAACAACTTTGCTATAGATGATGTGGATCAAGTAACGACCCCTTCACACAAGGCACTAGAAACGGGTGTTTATATTGGTAATGAGCAAAAAATTGTTGATAAAAAGTTCAGTGCTGAGTATGGTGTTCGTTTGAGTTCTTTCTCAAATATTGGTGCTTTTGAAGAAAAGGTTTATGATGAAGAAAATCAAGTCATTCAAACCAATACTTACAATTCAGGAGAATTTTATAAGACCTATTTTGCAGTAGAACCGCGTGTGAATATGACCTATGTATTTAGTCCACAGAATTCACTCAAGGCTTCTTATACCCGCAATTATCAATTTTTGCATCTCTTGTCCAACTCCACTTCGGGTACACCAACCGATCTTTGGATTCCAAGTACACCTTTAGTAAAACCGCAGATTGTAGATCAAGTTGCATTAGGTTACTTTCAGAATTTTGGTAATAATGCTTATGAATTTAGTGTAGAAACTTATTACAAACAGTTATACAATCAAGTAGATTTTGAGGATGGTGGAAGTGCTTTGGCTAATACAGAAATCGAATCTGACTTAGCTTTTGGAAAAGGTAGAGCTTACGGAGTTGAATTTTTCTTGAAGAAAAAACGTGGAAAATTTACAGGTTGGTTGAGTTATACGCTGGCTAAATCGGAGCGTCAATTTGATGCTATTAATAATGGAAACTGGTTTTCTGCTCGTCAAGATCGCACCCATGATATTTCACTAGTTGCTATGTATCAAATTAGCAAACGCTTGAATATCTCAGCAAGCTTTATCTACTATACGGGCGATGCAGTTACTTATCCAGTTGGTAAATATACAGTAGATGGTGCTTCTGTCAATCTTTATGGAGAACGTAATGCAGAACGTATGCCTGATTATCATCGACTAGATTTGGGCTTGACCTACATCGTTAAGGATGGAGATCGTTTCTACTCTGATTTGAGCTTCTCTATTTATAATGCCTATAATCGTAAAAATGCCTATAGTATTACCTTCGATTTGGATGATGCAGGCAATCCACAAGCTACTCGTCTAGCCTTGTTTGGTATTGTCCCTTCTATTACATGGAACTTTAAGTTTAGGTAAAAATTATCAACTGAGTAAAATTAAAGATCAAATGAAATATATTAATAAAGATTTTGCCCTAAAAATTAGCACTGCTGTACTTTTTCTTGCAGGAATTATGGATCTAATCAGAGGTTTCATGCACACCTTTAATATTCGATATGCTGCCGAGAAGTTTGCTAAAATTGAGTTGAGTTCTGATAGTTTAGTTCTGATGACTGCCTTTGGTATTTCTAACTTCCTAACAGGTTTTCTTTTCTTGTTGATCGTTTGGAAAGTTCAAAAAATTGCGCCTTATGTCTTGGCACTCATTCCTTTCTGCTATTTCATTGGTAGTTTAGGCATGCGCTACTCTAATGTTGTTATGGAATCTGAATTTAATGGTCAATATATGATGGCTATTTATCTAACAATCTGTCTATTTACTGCACTATTTTACTTTATCACTGCTGCAATTGATAAACGTAAATTGACTCAAACAAGTATTTCATAAATTTTAAATCTAATCACCGTGAAACATATATTATATATCCTAGGCTGGAGTTTTTTAATCTTAAGTTTATCATCTTGTGAAGACGTCATTGAATTGGAATTAAAAAATGATGATCCGCAATTAGTTATAGATGCCCATCTAAATGCAAGTAGCCAAGAAGCTCAGGTTTGGATGAGTTATTCTAATAGTTTTTATGACAATACTGATTCTGAAACAATTGATGATGCTATGGTGCAACTGATCCGAGAAGATGGGACAAGTATTATTGTCGAAGCAAAGGGAAATGGTTATTACAAAACAGAAAACATTAATGCTGCTGTGGATGAAACATTCAAAATGCAAGTCACTCTAACTAATGGTAATAGTTATGAAGCCATAGCAAAAGTTCCTAGACCAATAAGTATAGATAGTGTGAGCATGATTGCAACAGCTTTTGGTGGAGGATTTGGAGGACAAAGTGATAGTAGCAAACAAAATTATCAGCTCCTCACCTACTGGAAAGATCCTGTAGGAACAGAAGATTATTATCGCTTGAAGGCTAAAAAAAATGGAGCTGATCTGACGGATACTTATGTAGTTTTAGATGATGCTGGAGCTAATGACGAAAATCAAATATTTAGTCCATTTTTTGAGCTTTTTGAAGAAGGTGATTCTGTCGAATTTAGTCTATTATCCTTGGATAAAAACACCTATGACTATTTCTCTAATCTTGCTGATATACAAGGACAAGGTTTTGGTGCAACAACTCCTTTCAATCCTGAAAATAACTGGTCAGGAGATATTTTAGGCTATTTTGGGGTTATACAAGTCGATCAAAAAAGTATTTACTTACCTCAATAATCTCTGTATAAAAATTTTATTTCACTGTAGATATCCACAAATAAATACATTGAATAATGCAATAATAAAAACACACAAACATCTGATAATCAAAGCCTAATAAACTAAAAAAGTATCTTACTTTTAAGTATGTCTATTAGTTCTTCAAAAAAGCATTCCAAACTCACAGATTACTCTGCTATAAGGGGGCTGGTTATTTAACACCTTGATAATATAAAATAGCTAAAATGAGTTCGGGTTTTGTCCAAAATATATTAATTTTGTGTTCTTGAAACTAAAAAAAATGATAGGTAGTTGCTCAAAATTACTCGCAATTAATTTAGACTTAGTACCTAATCCTTTATTCACAAATTTTGTTTAAATAAAAAATAATCACTCTAGTTTTTCAATTTGTCTAACTAGAAATTAAGATCACTAGCTACTTTTAAGCAAAAAATATATATTCTTATGGCAAAGAAAAGGCTTTTTGTAAATCTAGAAGATAAGTCAGTACGTATGTTTAGCAACGATTTCTTAGACTCATTTTCTAGGGTACATTGGACAGTTCCTTTATACATTTACATTCCTGTTATTGGATTTAGTGCTTATGCAACTGCTGCATATACTTCTATGGTATGGTATATGGCAATCGTATGGTTTCTAGCAGGAATCATTTTCTGGACTTTTGCAGAATATGTACTTCACCGTTTTGTCTTCCACTACCATCCAACTACAGAATTTGGTAAACGTATTCATTTTATGACTCATGGAGTTCATCACGACTATCCTAGGGATTCTATGCGTTTGGTTATGCCTCCATCAGTTAGTGTACCTTTAGCTTTCTTATTTTTCTTTGGTTTCCGCTTTGCTTTGGGTGCAGAAATTGGATGGCCATTTTTTGGTGGCTTTGTAATTGGTTATTTAGCTTATGATATGATTCATTATGCAACTCATCATGCTAATGTTAATTGGGGATGGTTCAATAAATTAAAAAAACATCATATGGATCACCACTATAAAGAACCAGATTTGGGCTTTGGTGTAACTAACACGGTTTGGGATGTCTTATTCTTTACGCCAATAGATAAGGAAGAAAAGAAGAAAAAAGCAGTAGAGAAGTAAGTATTATATACAAAGAAGTTGTTTAAGAATTAGATTTATTGTGATGAAGATAATTCTTAAACAACTTCAAAATAAGCCTTTAAGATGCAGATCTTAAGGGCTCATTTTTTTATCCAAAAAGATAGTTGTGAGCAGAATAACAAAAATACTAAATACAGATTATCACTTAATCTATAAACCACAAACTACTCAGCAAGGCTAAACCCTAACGGACTGTTATCACAACATACCCATAAAATTGAAAAAAATGCTTAGCTTTGCCCCTAATTTTTAAAGACAAAAACAAAAGGTTGAGCCAGTATGAAAAAACAAGTCGCTGTAGTTACAGGATCTAATGGTTTTGTGGGAAGCCACATGGTCGATTATCTAATCGAAAAAGGATTTCATGTCAAATCTATTGTACGTGAATCTAGTAACTTGCAATGGTTAGAAGGCAAAGATACTGAGATTTGTAAATGTGGATTGATGGATATAGAAGCTATGAAAACAGTTTTTCAGGATGCAGACTATATTTTTCATATCGCAGGAACTACCAAAACTAAAACCTTGGATGGTTTTATTAAGGGTAATGTAGGACTAACCAAAAATGTCTTGGAAGCTGCATTGGGTTTGAATAATCTTAAAAAGATTGTAGTTACCAGTAGTATCGCTGCAATGGGGCCTATGCCTGCTGGCGAAATCATGGATGAAGAGAAAGAACAACTCCCTATAGATCCCTATGGAGTGAGCAAGGTAGAGCAAGAAAAACTTTGCCATGAGTACATGGATCGTTTACCGATTTCTATTATACGCCCTCCTGTGGTCTACGGAGAACGTGATGTAGAAGTCTATACTTATTTCCAAACAGTAAATGGTCGTTTACGTCCAGTGGTTGGACTTTGGGGTAAGAAAGCTTTGAGTATGGTTTATGTAATCAATTTGGTAGAGGGTTTGTATCTAGCTGCTATTAAAGATGCTTCCAAGGGACAAACCTACTTTTTAACTGATCCTGTAGATTATGATTGGGCCCATATTGGGCAAGTAACTACACGTTTATTAAATAAGAAATCTTTGTCTTTACGTATTCCACATTTTATTGTTTACACAGTAGCAGGAATCAGCCAATTATTCAGCAAAATCACTGGTAAAGCTACTTTGTTGAATATTGACAAGGCACGCCAAATGGTGGCTGCTTCTTGGATGTGTACTGCGGATAAGGCACGTAAGGAATTGGATTATAAAGGGGCTATTGAGTTAGAGGAAGGTTTCAAAAATACCATTGATTGGTACAAGGAAAAGAAGTGGTTGAAATAAAAGCAACAGTCTATTTTGATAAAGATATTAAGGTCATTCTGGAAATAGGATGACCTTATTTTTTGGTATAATTTTGTAACAATAGTTCGTAGGTTTTTAGCTTCGCTGAGCACTGCATGGTTAACTTTGTTGAGCCCTTCGCTATAGATAGGGTGGTTCAGTATTAGACAAATAGCCTAATAATCTATAGATGTTTATTGATTATCAAGTTATTTGGCCAATGCTGAACCACGAAGTGCTCTACGAAGCAAACCTCCCTAAACTAAAATGGGACTGTCTCTAGTTAATTTTATCAGGCTTTTTATAATACTTATCTTTTAGTTCCATACGCTCTTTCAATACCCAATAATCACTCATCACCATCAACTCTGCCTTATCATCTCCCTTCAAGGGCATAGCTTCATATCTAGGTGTATATTTAGGATTTTCACCACCATTCGTAAGAAATTTCAAAACTGCAGATGCATCCATGATCTCTTTCTCCCAATGGATCTCATGTGCAATTTTGACACCTTCTCCAACCTTTTCTTCTCCCTCAGAAATAACATAATCAGCATACTCAGTCTTACCATCACCTTTTGGATTAAAATAGTATCCTCCTGTAGCACTTGTTTCATAGAATTTCAGATGAACTTCACTACGTATGTTAGCACTGTAGCCATACATACCCGCGCCTTCCTTTGCTAAATAATTAAAGGCTCTCAATACAACATATCTCCTATTCAAAGGATTTTTATTTGCCTCATCTCTGATTCTAGACGAAATATTATCCCAAGCACGTCTTTGTTCCATTCTTGCTACTTGTTCAGGAGTTGGAGGTGGTGGTGTACTGAAATAATTAAACAAAGAATCACACAGCCAAAACACATCCCAAATCGTAGAAATGATATTCACAACTGGAATAGCTTTTAGAACTAATCGTGTAGCTGCTCCTTTCGCAAGCTTAGTCATTATAGCAGTTCCCGTGCGCTTAATAATTTTTTTTCCTACCTCTTTAGCAGCATCTGTCTTAAGTTCTTTTAATAAGACATTCTTCATTTTACCTGTTACAGTCTCCTTCAGCTCCTTTGTTGCTACTTTGATTACATTTCTAGATTTTTTACCGTCAATAGTACTTGCTACTTTATCTGCTTTTTTTAGTGCCTCTTCGGACATTCCTTGTAGCTTTCTTAGTACTTTTCGTTCTCCCTGATCCTTCACTTTTTTAGCAACATATCTAAAACAATCAAAGGTAAAGCCTATTTTTAAACTCACCACAGTAGCCTTATCTACTGTCCCTTCAAACATATTAGGATATCCAAGTTCTTTACCCATGGTTTGAAAAGTTTCATCATTAAGATTTTGTTGAACAACAACTGCCGCTAATTCTATTTTTCCAAGAGGAGTTTTAGGGTCATCCGTTTTCTTAGCTGCGGTTTGAGCCAATTTCAATAGGTCTAGTTTTACAGTAGGGCTAAACCATGAAAACCAATCAAAAGTATAAGAACCACTCCAAGCGGTGATAGATGATTTGAACGATTTCCCTGGTGTCCAAGTACTGGTTTGACGTATCTCCTGCAAGATTAGAGCGTTATCAAATGGTTTTTGGCTCAAATAAGGTTTACTCAATCCAATTGAAATACTAAAAGGTTCAATAGAAACTTTAGTTAGTATTGGATATTTGTTAAACAAATAACGCAACTGCCCAGTTTTACTAAAGATACTCTTATCATCTTTGAATTTCTCTTCAACCCACTTTTGGAAAGTTGCATTAGTAATTTTTAATTTATGCCCTGTTCCTGTATTGGGTTCTAATGAATTAGGCTCTTCCACCTCATCATTTTCTACAATATTTACAGCTCGATTCAAATAAGAGGTATAAGTTGCCCCCAAATCTTTATCAGACATGTTCCACTTTTTCTTCTGGATCGTATACAAGGCTATCCCATCTCTATGTACCTGATCTACAGGAATAGCCGAAGGTTTTCCCTTAGTGGATGAGCGCATAAAAAGTTGATCGTTCTTATAATAAGTCTCCAAATAAGAGATCACATTTTTCGCAGTTTCTTTGATTGGCTCAGTAGTTAAATCCTTTAGAGCGCTTTTGATCTTATTATTCAAACTAGATGCATCAATCAAATCATGAATCGGATTTGGATTATCGTCATCATCTGGTGAGCTGGCTGTTCGAGATAATGTAGTTACTAAAGTTGGATATTCTTCTTTTAGGAATGGGTATTCCTCAAATAGGAGTTGGATAGACTTCGAAAGTCCTAGTAATTTTGACATAATTATCTATAGTGTTTAAGGGAAGTTAATTGGATTAGACAATGTTTGCATTCTTAAAATCTGAAAGTTGAATAGCAACACTACCGGGGTTGGCTTTGTTCAATTCTTTATTAAAAGCTGCTAATAATTTAGTCAGTTTTGTACGAACCTTTTGCTTACCCTTCTCAATAGCTACCTTATGTTTTTCTACTAACTGTAGAGATTTCGCATAGGTTTTTTGAACGATACTGAAGTTCTTTGCCAATTCTGGATAATCATTAACATCTGCTGAAAAAGCATCCAATTTTTGCTTCAACGTAGCTTGCCAAGCCTCTATTTTCAAGATTTCTTGCATTGGATTAGGTGCTTTCTTCAAGGTTTTGAAGGTGTTTTGTAAGCTCTTCACTTCAAACATCATCCCTGAAAGTTGCTCTACAGGCAATTGTTCTTTACCTTCTTCTTTCTGCTCATTCAACTCTGTTTGTGACTCATCATCTGCTAATTCCTTGATTGCCTTAGCTGCTTTGAGAATAGAAATTTGGAAGTTATTTTTATTCATCATGGGCTTTCCAAGCTTCTTGATATGCCCCAACTTTGCCTTTCCTTTTATCGGAATTAGGTTCAACTTTTTAGACTTATCTGGATTAGTCTCTAGATAACATTGTCCAATCATCATGGTTTTCATGTTAACTTTTAACTCTCCTTTGATATACTTCTTCCAGTCTGCTTTTTGGTCACCTAGTACTAGTAATAAACCTTGTGAACTACCCGCATCAAAATCTTGGTTGAGTTTTAAATAAAAATGCGTGAGGGTTTCAATACTGTTGTGATTCGCTGCCATTTCTTGCAAACAGCGTTTTAACTCATTTTTTTGGTCTTTGCTAGAAATTTCTCCGTTTTGGACTGCGTCCACCGTGATTTTTTTAATCTTCATGGGTTTTCTGTGTTTTTCCCTACAACTATTGCCTTGGTTGAGGACATAATTGTAGGCTGATTATTATTATTGGATTGAATATAGTAAAATAGGTTTTGCTCCAATTAGGGATAAGAGCAAAATGGTTAATCGACTGCAAAGATAATATTTTTTAATAAAAAAACAAAAATGAAAAATAAATGTACTTATAGGAATGTTTGAGTTGTTCATTCTGAATATCATACCATATTCAAATAGACAAAGAGGCTAACTTAATTGAAATCACTATTGACTTGGTTCTTTCAGATCGTCAATGTTCGTCCTTCTTTGTTGCTGACAACCCATATAGTCCATTTGGTTCTAGTTGGGTAGATTTTGCTAAGTTTTTAGCAAAACTGAGTCTTGATTATTACGTTTGACAGGACATTTTTTCACGTGA
>JAKVCT010000077.1 GCA_022448995.1 Saprospiraceae bacterium | reverse complement strand
TCACGAGGCTTTTTAACGAAGTGCAGCGCAAAAAGGCTGCTTGAATTAAATACAAATTAATTGTGGCTAGCTACTTAGTTCGTTGATTATTCTATTTCCTTCTTCAAACGCTCAATATTATTCTTTACAATCTGACCACTAATCGCCTCTAGTTGGTTTTCAAAAACTAAAGTCTGCTCATAATCACGCATAGCATCCTCCAAGTTTCCAAGACGCTCTGAGGCTTTTCCTCTGTAGAAATAAGCCTCTCCAAATGTAGGTTCTACCTTGGCAGTTACATTGAACTGTTGATGCGCTGTTTCGTACCATTTTTTAGCGTCTTCTCCAGTATTTTTAGCCGCTAAATCACCTTGTTCTAAACATAATAAACCATAGTTATACGCAGGTTCATAATCTTGGTGATGTTTGATAATAGTTTTTTCATACCAATTGGTAGCTTGCTCTAGATCTCCTGTTTGATGATAAAATTGAGCAATCCCCAGCATAGCTTTCAAATCCATAGAGTCAATTCTTAAAGCATTTTTAAAATAATCTATAGAGATAGGATCTTTGTATTTACTCGCTAAAAGACCTAATTTCAAATAAGCATCCTTGTACTCTGCATCAATCTCAATAACTTGCTTATAGTAGTTTCCAGCTTGAAGAGTATCTCCAGATTCCTCAAAAATCTGTCCTTTCCACATCAGTGCTTCAGGCATATAAGGATCTTTCTTCAGTAAATTATCTGTAGTAATCAATGCCTCATTATATTGTTGTGTAATCAATTGGATCTCGATCAACATCAACATACAATAATTGACAGCAAATTGTACATCTTCATTCTCTACTGCATTGAAACGTTCTATCCCCAACTCTAGGGTTTTGATAGCAGGTCTAGACTGATTGTTCTCAAAATACATATTGGCCAACGTCCGATAAGAAGCTAGATTATTGGAGTCTAATCGCAACACAGTTTCTGCATCTTGTACCGCTTCTTCAAAATACTCATGCTTGGAATAAGCTTCACAGCGCAGTCGTAGCAATTCAATATCATTGGGAGCTTTGGCTATTTTTTGATTAAGTTCATCAATAACGGCCACACCTGTAGTTTCAATATTAGGTTTAACTTCTTCGCCACATGCAGTAAATAAAAAAAGAATGGTTAATACTAAGAATAAATATCTTAAGGAATAATTCATGATTAATATATACAGTTTAAATAAACTTAGTTCGTTAATTTTTAGTTTCGCAAAGCCTTTTGTAACTCACAAACTATTGATAATAAAAAACTTAAAGAATCAACAAACTATTGAAGTAAGTAACAGTCCAAATATCCTCGTAATTATCTTTCGCTGATTCTAAGCCAAGCCTAAAGAGCTCAGCGAAACTAACCCCGAAGAGCGTAACGCAGTGAATCCTCTGTCAATAAAATATTAAAAAATTTATATTACAAGGCACTTGGAACAAAAAACGAGACTAGGGTTACTCCCTGGCCTCGTTCTAAAATAAGCTTTTTTAGATAAAAATCTCATCCGATTTTTTGATTTTTCCCCTGCAAAAAGAGAAAAGTAGCATTTTTATGAAATGAATTATCTATTTCTCGCCTCTTCCATCTCAACATTCCAACATATAAGAAACTGATAATCAAAACAGTAAAAACCATTACACAATCTAACTATAGTCCGTAATGGTTTTGCAACTAATTGATTATCAAGATATAGCAATTTTGTTGCTCTTAATGCGTGATTTCGTAAACCACTGATAATCAATCAGTAAAAAACAAAGCTTTTTAACTTTTTATGAAAAAGTATAAAAAGTCACGGATTATTAAATCTAAATAAGCAAATTATTTTTTAACAGAAATTTAATGCTTACCCCTCTGTTCCAAAGAATTCAATAAATGCATCAGCCAACTCTAATCCAATATTACGCTGTGCTTCAATTGTAGAAGCTCCAATATGTGGAGATAATGAAATCTTAGGATGGGTTAGAATATCTTCTCTTGGAGTAGGCTCTCCTACAAAGACATCCAAAGCCGCACCAGCTACCTTACCAGAATCTAAGGCTGCAATTAGGGCATCTTCGTCAATCACACCACCTCTAGATGTATTGACCAAAAGGACACCATCTTTCATTTTCTCTATTGCAGCAGCATTGATAGGAGACTCTCCACCAGAGAAAGGAATATGTACAGAAATAAAATCACTCTTTGCCAAAACTTCATCTAAAGAAGTTGTTTTTAATTTGATTGCAAAAGTAGCGTTATTGACTCTTGGAGTACCAATATTAATTTGTACTTCTCTTTCCAACAAATCTGTAGTAACTACATCCATGCCCATTCCTAGTGCAATCTTTGCTAATTCTTGCCCAATACGGCCAAAACCAATAATTCCCAGCGTTTTGCCACCTAATTCTAAACCTTTAGAAAAGCGTTTCTTTAGTGCCTTAAACTGAGTGATTCCTCCAACCGGCATTTCACGGTTAGCCATATGCAAAGAACGCCCTAGTACTAATAAATGTCCAACAACCAATTCAGCTACCGAACGAGAAGATGCAGCAGGTGTGTTAATAACTTGGATTCCTTTCTCTCTGGCATATTGTACATCAATATTATCCATTCCTACTCCAGCTCTTGCAATCATCTTCAAATTAGGACAAGCATCAATAAGCTCTTTTCTAATTTTAGTAGCAGACCGAACAATCACCGCATCATATTCTGGTAATCTTTCTACTAATTGATCCTGAGGGATACGTTCTGTATCTACCTGATATTTAGCTTCTTCTAATAAAAGTTTACCATAAGGGTGAATACCATCGTTTGCTAAGATCTTAACCATAAAGTATCTGTTTTGGTATTTAAGATGGATAAACTGCTAATCTAGCCTATCCACCTAAAACGATAATTTGTAGTCTCTGCTTGTTCAACAGCTCTACAAATTATAATATGAATAATTAGGGTAAAAGTAAGTAGTTGGACAAAACTAGTCTTAGAAGTTCTAGATAGTTTAATTCGTAGAGTCCTTTGAGATTTACGATAAAACTATTAATCCCGACTACTTTATATTACTTGGAACCTCTAAAAATTAGGCTCTTATTTCCAAGATTGCTGCAAAAATAAAGAAGTTCGGCTTATTTCTACTATAGTTCGTAGATTTTTCAATTTTTGATTAAAACCTGAAGGGCTCAACAAAACTAAAATTAAAAAATCAACGAACTATCCTTCTAAATACACAGCAAAAAATCTATCTAAAAATTAGAATCATCAATGCTATCTAGATAATCTTCTATACCCTGTACCACACTAGAAACTGTTCCTTCTTCAAATGGGGAACGCAGATTGGCGAGTTTTACTAAGTCTAAGAAAGACTGTGTTCCACCAGCTTTACATAGGTGAATATAATCCTTCCAAGCATCAGCCTGATCTTTTTGACTACGCTGCCAAAACTGAAAAGCACAAATCTGTGCTAAGACATAATCAATATAATAAAATGGCATTCCAAAAATATGAGATTGTCTCTGCCAGAATCCCCCTTTCTCCAAGAATTCAATTCCTGCATAATCTCGGTGAGGTAGATATTTTTCCTCAATAGCAGACCAAGCGGCATTACGTTCTGCAGGGGTCATATCAGGATTCTCATAAACTACATGCTGGAATTCATCTACAGCAACACCATAAGGTAAGAAACGAATAGATTCTGCCAAATGTGTAAATTTAAATTTATCAGTATCCTCCTTGAAGAATAAATTCATCCATGGCCAAGTAAAAAATTCCATACTCATAGAGTGAATTTCACAAGCTTCATAGGTTGGCCACAAATATTCATATAAGTTAGTATTTCTACTTGTACTGAAACATTGGAAAGCATGCCCAGCCTCATGTGTTAGTACAACAACATCATGACTCGTCTGATTGAAGTTTGCAAAGATAAATGGAGCTTTATGTGTATTAATAAAAGTACAATACCCTCCTGTTTCTTTACCTGTCTTGGAGTCCAAGTCCATCAATTCTCCATTCATCATAAAAGAGAAAAATTCATCAGTTTCCTTGGACAACTCCTTGTACATGGTATTTGCCTGAGCCTCCATCCATGCACGCTTACCCTTAGGAGTTGCATTGCCTGAAGCAAACTGAAAATCCTCATCATAATACTTCAAACTATCCAAGCCTAAGCGTTTTTGCTGACGCTTATAGAGCTTAGTTGCTATTGGTACAATATTGTCTTGAATCTGCTTTCTAAAATTAGCAACCATATTTGCATCATAATCAAAACGTTGCATACGTGCATAACCTAGGCCAATATAATTTTCATAGCCTAATTTCTGCGCCATTCCATGTCTGGTTTTCACCAAATTATCGTAGATGGTTTCTACCTCTGGAGCAATACTTTCGAAATACCCCCACTTAGCCTCTGTAGCTTCCTTGCGAGTTGCTCTATCTTTATCCAACTCAAAAGGTTTTAATTGAGGTAAATTATATGTTTTGCCTCTAAATTCAATTTTTGCTTTTGCCTTGGTTTGACGATATGCTGTATTTGACTTATTCTCCTGTTTTAGATCATCTAAGATATTAGGCTTGAAAGTCTTTAAGGTAAGTTCTGCAATCACAAATAAATGTTTACCAAAATGTACCTCTAAGTCTGCTCTATATTTAGAGTTTAATAAAGACTTATAGTAAGCATTAATAAATTCATTTACTTCTGGATATCGCTGGTCAAAAAAGCTATTCTCTTCTTTGTAAAAATCATTATTGGTATCCACCGAATGGCGAATGCTACAAATCCGATGCATAGAATCTACACCTGATCTCAATTCGTTAATTGCATTGATAATCTCAATCTGTTGTTTAGCATCCGAAGCTTCATTGAAATCCTTTAGTAATTGTGTAAATTTATCTTTGTAGGTCTCTAAATTTGGACGTTCATATTCGTACTGGCTGAATTTCATATCTATGTTTTTATTCTATGTTATATGAGTGTCCAAAGATACATTATCAATTATAATTGTCCTAATTATTTAAATGGATTGTGTGACAGATTAGCTTTACAGTTAATATCCTCCGACTAAATTCTTTCAGAGAGCTCATAAAAAACAATGGTTAACAATAGCTAGACCAATATAAAGGACGATAAACCAAGACGCTAAGCTCAAAACGCCTAACTTCATAGTTTAGTTATCATGAATACTATCGAAATTCAGCAAAGTTTTTATTTTTGTGCTGATAATCAGCTGAGTTAAGGAGCTTTGATCGTTAATTTATGTTAAATCACATAAATTCAAGGTAAAATCCACTAAATTTGATGCCTGATTTGAGGTAGGTGATTATTAAATATGAAAATTCTACCTAAAAAATACACCTTGCAAGACATTATAGTTTATTATGAATCACAGTAAGATGAATACATCAAGAGAGATACAAGAACTAAACGATCAGATTTATGCTGAAAGTATGGTAATTGATAACATACAAAATGAAGTAAATAAAGTAGTTGTAGGTCAAGAATATATGATCCAACGCTTATTAATTGGTTTATTAGCCAAAGGACACATCCTCTTAGAGGGCCTGCCTGGCCTAGCCAAAACACTGGCCATCAACAGCTTATCCAAGGCAATTCAAGCGGATTTTAGTCGTATTCAGTTTACTCCAGATTTATTACCTGCAGATATTGTGGGGACTATGATTTACAATCCAAACAAGAATGAGTTTGCTGTGCGTAAAGGTCCTGTTTTTGCAAATTTTGTTCTAGCAGATGAGATTAACAGAGCACCTGCAAAAGTACAGTCAGCCTTGTTGGAAGCAATGCAAGAACGCCAAGTAACCATTGGGGAAAATACCTATCCATTGGAACGTCCGTTTTTGGTGATGGCGACTCAAAACCCAATTGAACAAGAAGGAACTTATCCTCTACCAGAAGCACAAAGTGATCGTTTTATGCTCAAAGCTTCTATTAGCTATCCTAATAAAGAAGATGAACGTAAGATTATTCGATTAAATATGACAGGAGAATTTGATAAAATTAATCCTGTAGCCAATTTAAATCAAATTCGACAAGCGCAACAAACTGTGCGTGACATCTATATGGATGAACGTATTGAGCAGTATATCTTGGATATTGTTTTTGCTACTAGAGAACCTAGTAATCATGGACTAAAGCAATTATCTAACCTTATTGAATTTGGAGGTTCTCCTCGTGCAAGTATCAACTTAGCCTTGGCGGCAAAAGCAAAAGCCTATATTGAAAGACGTGGTTTTGTCATTCCTGAAGATATTCGTGCAATATGTACAGACGTTTTACGTCATCGTATTGGATTGACTTATGAAGCTCAGGCTGAAAATATTAGTACGGAAAGAATTGTAGAAGAGATTATTAACACAGTTCATGTACCTTAGGTAGTTAATTACCTTACTTTTTGTTTCTGTAGCCTACTTTCTTGGATACAACCTGTGAATAATCTACTAGTAACCCGTATTTCTCCTACTACAGCCTAAAAGTTGCGTAGACTAGTCCTACAAAAACTTATACATATGAAATCTCAAGAGTTTAAGTTAAACAATGGTGAAGTTTTAGAAATTCGTCTAGGTAAAGAATCTGATGCAGCTCAATTAACTACCTTGGTAGAGAACATTCTGGTCAGTAGCCCTTTTGTTGTGACAACTCCAGCAGAGTTTGCACAAAGAAAAGAATCTAGTAAAGAACGAATTCGAAAATTAAACCAACATCCTAGTGAGATCATAATAGTTGCCTCTATTCATCAAAGACTTGTTGGTAATTTAGATTTTATCTGTGGTAAACGTCAAAGACTAGCACATACTGGAGAAATTGGAATGGGGCTGCACGAAAACTATAGAGGCTTAGGAATTGGACAACGATTACTGAAAGTTTTTTTGGATTGGGCAAAACAAAACTCTAATATCAAAAAAGTTAAATTAGGAGTATTTGAGGAAAATCAGATAGCTGTACATATCTATAAGAAGTTTGGATTTAGGGAAGAAGGAAGAAAAATCAATGAAATAAGAAAAGCAGATGGTACGTATCACACGGTGCTTGAGATGTATCAGATGGTTTAGTATTCTCCTTTACTAAATGGATAATCTGTAAACGCTGAAAAGTTCCGTGTAACTTAGGTTCAAGGGATACTATGAAAGCGGATAAAGTAGGTAGTTAGGGGAATTAATTTTATAAGAATTAACTTCGTTGAGCCTTTCAGGGTTAACTTCGTTGAGCCTTTCAGGGTTTAAAAAACAGTTTTAATTAGCTACTCAAGTACTCCATATAATTATCATAATAAATGACCATACAAGAATTACTCAAAAAGGTAAAACGAGTCGAAATAAAAACAAAGGGCTTATCTCAAGAGACCTTTTCTGGGCGTTACAAAACGCGCTACAAAGGTCGAGGTATGTCTTTCAGTGAGGTTCGTCAATACCAGTATGGCGACGATATTCGAAATATTGATTGGAATGTTACTGCAAGAACAAATGAGCCTTATGTCAAGGTATTTGATGCTGAGCGCGAATTAACCTTTATGCTATTGGTTGATATTAGTGCCTCTTCTCTATTTGGTACTACTCTAGAGAATAAACGAGAATTTATGGCAGAAATAGCTGCTACATTAGCCTTTTCTGCTATGACGAATAATGATAAAGTAGGTGCTGTTTTTTTCTCAGATAAGGTAGAGTATTACATGCCTCCCAAAAAAGGGCAAAAGCATATCTTGCACCTTATTCGTCAAATGCTTTATCTAAAAGCAGAACATAATAATACAGACCTCAATATTCCATTAAAATACCTAAACAACCTGGTCAAAAAACGCTGTACAGCTTTTATTCTCTCTGATTTCATGACTCAACAACCTTATCAAAAAAACCTAAAGATTGCAGCCAAACGGCATGATGTGGTTGGGGTTCATGTTTATGATCCTTGTGAATTAGAGATCCCTGATATGGGGATTTTACCTATGGTTGACGCAGAATCGGGTGTTTTACGTTGGGTAGATACTTCTGCAACGAATATTCGTGATGAATATACCGAACGTTTCACTAAAAATATGGAGTTTTTCAAAACTACATTTGCACAATCTGGTGCGGATAGCCTGAGTATTTGTACCAAGGAATCCTTTGTCAAAGAGCTTATCAAGTTTTTCAGAGCTAGAGCTATTTGATATTTTAATAATGAGGCACCCCCCATGTATTGTTGTGCCTCCATTAATCTTAACTCGTAGGTTTTAGCTTCTCTAAGCATTCATTATCAATTGGTTGCAAACCGCAAAGTACTCAGTAATGCTAAACCTTCACGAACTATTATTATATTAATAAGATAATTGTATTTTGATTTTTTATATAAAACCTGGCTGGAAAATGCAAAAGTGGATTGTTATCAGTTCTTTACTACTCTTATGGAATACAGGTATCCTATTTGCACAACCTAGTGCAACAGTAGTTGCTAGTCAACAGGAGGTAGTAATTGGAGATCATATCCAGTTGCAAGTTAGTGTTAATGTTCCTGTAGGAATGCGCGTAAGTATCCCCGATGTCAAAGAAGTGTTGAACGGTATGTCTCAAAATGCTTCATTAGGTGCTTCTTTTTTAGAATTCATCAGTCAGAGTGACCCTAGTGTAAAGGAAACTGCAAAATATGATGTCAGTTCCTTTGAGATTGTTGTGGCAGGCTTTGATGAAGGCGATTTTACTTTTCCTGCTCTAGGTTTTGGGCTCCTCAATGAGGAAGATACTATTTGGTCTGATCCCATTACGATTAAAATTATCTATCCTGAGTTGGTTTCTGGAGATTCTACCTACCTAGCAGATATCAAGAATATTATACCTGAGGAAGCTAATATTTCAGATTATTACATATACTTTTATCTGATTGCTGGCTTATTTCTAATAACCATTCTAATTCCCATAGGTATTCATTTGGTAAGACGTATGAAACAGACAGAAGAAATAGAAGATCAGAAAAGCCCAAGACAGATTGCTCTAGAAAAACTCAAAGCACTGGAAGCTTCAGATTTATTAACTAAAAAAGAATTTAAGACTTGGCATACTGAGCTTTCGCTCATTATCAAGGAATATTTAAATAACGTATTAGCTATTACAGCTCTGGAGAGCACAACTGCTGAGTTATTAAGTTTGTTAAAAACCAACCAAATTTCGGCAAGTTTACATCGCGATTTAAGAGAAGTATTAGAAACTGCTGATTTGATCAAATTTGCAAAAGCTTCTCCTTTGGACGAGGCCAATTTATTTGCTATCAAAACAGCATATCAAATTATAAAATCTGTAGGTGTAATGACAGAAGAAACAGTTGTTCTTCAAGAAAGTCCAGAACAGAATCAATAAAAAATAGAAACCAACAATATTGTGATAACCATAGGAAGTTTTGTGCTAAAATGGGCTTGGAGTCTAGTCCTCTTACCCTTGATTGTATTCATTGCTTACAAGCGTGAACAAGCAAAGCATCGCTATTATGCAGACCTAACCATATCTACCTTAGATAACTTTTCGACAGATTCAAGTGCCAAAACAAAGTGGAATAATTTCCTTCCCATTTTGCGCTATATGGCCCTATTCTTTTTACTAATTGCCATTGCAAGACCTACTGCTCTTTCGGAAGAAGAAAAAATAACTGCGGAGGGTATTGATATAGTCTTAGCCATGGATGTTTCGAGTAGTATGCTTTCCAAAGACTTTGAGCCAGATCGTTTGGAAGCTTCCAAAAAAGTAGCGGCTGATTTTATTGATAAGCGTAAATTTGATAACGTAGGTTTAGTTGTCTTTGCAGCAGAAACCTACTCTCAATGTCCTATTACTTCAGATCATGATGTACTCAAAGAGATGCTCTCACAACTCCAATGTGGACTGATAAATGATGGTACAGCTATTGGTATGGGACTTGCTAATGCAGTTCGTCGCTTGCAAGAAAGTAAAGCAAAAAGTAAAATTGTTATTTTACTAACAGATGGGGTCAATACTGCTCAACAGTACATCACCCCCATGCAAGCAGCTGACGTTGCAAAGAAATCAGGTATCAAGGTCTATACCATCGGAATGGGAACAAAGGGTAGAGCTAGAGCTCCAGTTGCACGTCGTCACAATGGTAGTTATGTATTTGGTTGGACACGAGTAGAAATTGATGAAGAATTACTCCAAAATATCTCTGATGAAACAGGTGGCTTGTATTTCCGAGCAACAGATATGGCTTCTTTGGAACAGGTTTATGCAGAAATTGATCAGCTAGAAACTACCGAAATTGAACAAACCGTGTTGCGTAAGGAACACGAACTATTTTATATTTTTATTTGGATAGCACTAGCCTTGATTGTTACGGAAATCCTATTAAGTAATACGATATTTAGAAGTATCTTACGATAAAAATTATCTCTGCAAAATTTATGTTAAGTTTTAATTGGTACATATTATTAGCCCTATTGATTGTTCCTTTGTTAATGTTCTCTTTTGGCTTAGCTCAAGAAAAGAATAAGGCTGTGCGCTCTAAACTAGGCGGTGGACTTATGTTCCAACGTTTAGCCAAAGCCTTTGACCCTAGAAAATCTCAGTTGAAATTTATATTGAGTCTTGGTGGCATTATCTTACTCATACTGTCCTTGGGTAATTTGCGTGCTTCTGGTGAAAAATCATTAGTACAGCGCGAGGGTGTAGATATTATTATTGCTCTAGATATTTCTAAAAGTATGTGGGCACAGGATATACAACCTAATCGTAGTAATAGAGCCAAACAATTTGCTATGGAGCTGGTGGATGCTTGCAAGGGCGATCGAGTAGGTTTAGCTTTATTTGCTGGACAGGCTTTCTTACAGATGCCCTTTACAACGGATTATTCTGCAGCCAAACTATCAGTTCGGACAGCCTCCCCTAGTATTGATATTACACAAGGTACAGAACTCGATGAATTATTATCCTTAGCATCTAGAATTGGAAAAAAAGATGAACAGAAGAAGCAACGTGCACTAGTTGTGATTACAGATGGAGAAATTCACAAAAAAAGTGAAGCTGATCTGAATGCGTTGATTGATCATGTTAAAGAAGCCAAATCAGATGGGATCACTACTTTTATAGTTGGTATGGGAACCGAATCTGGTGCCCCTATCCCTATTCCTAATAAGGGCTACCAAAAAGATGAAAATGGTAAACCTGTACAGAGTAAAATGAATACTCGTCTACTCAAAAAGATTGCAATTGCAGGTGGCGGAATTTTTGTAGATGGAACTAGTGGCAGTCGTCAAATTATCCAACAGCTAAAAAGCAAAATGGCAACACTAGATAGAGAAGCCTTTGAAGACCAAGAAACTCAAAAGTATTATCCTCTATTCTATTGGTTTGCTATTCCTGCCTTTTTATTCTTACTGATAGAAGCGATGCTTTCTTATCGAAAAGATGGATGGTTTCTAAACGAAAAACGTAAAGCTTAACATAAGTATCATCCCTGTAAATTCTAATTTTCTACTACACAAAATAAGAAATAAAACAGGTAGATTTTTAGTCAAAAAAATAAATATATTATGAAATATATCCTCCTATTAGGACTGTTCTATTCGGCTATTTATCAGAGTCAAGCACAGAGCTTTCATAACCTACTCATGTGGGGAGATGATCATTACATAAATGAAGATTATGAGAAGGCACAACTTGTCTATTCAGATGCAGTAAGTAAGGACGAATCTTCGATCAAAGCTAATTATAACCTAGGTAATGCTTTGTACAAACAAAGTCGCTATCCTGAAGCGGTAAAACACTACGAAAATGCAGCTAACAACACAGAAGATACTTATCTAAAGTCTAAGGCAAATTACAACCTAGGTAATGCACATCTGCAACAAGCAGAAGATCTAAAAAAACAAATTCAAGAAGCAATAGAAAAGGAACAGGCTAATCTCAATAATGTTAAGCTAACACAAATGGGTAAGCAAATGTACGAGGCCTATAAGAATGCTAAAACCTCTTATGTTGATGCATTGAAAAATAATCCACAAGATTATGATGCTAAGAATAACCTAGCTTATACACAACGTATTTTGCGTCAAATTCATAATCTGCAAAAGCAACAGCAACAACAACAGCAAGATAAACAGGATAAGCAAGACCAGAAACAGGATCAAAAACAACAGCAACAGGAAGATCAAAAACAGGAGGATAAACCAATCAACCAAAACCCACAACCACAAAATAGAAACCCACAAGATATTAAGAAAGATGAGATGCAGAGAATGATGCAAATCATTGAAAACGAAGATAAGAAGGCTCAAGAAAAGCTCTTAAAAAGAATTCATAGCAATAAACCTGCCCCTAAAAAGGCATGGTAAGATACTAAGCTTGTTAAAGTGCTGTTAAGCTGCTTGTATGATTGCCTTTTAGGATTTATATTTAGAAGGTATTTGCAATTGAGTTTTTGACAAATTTCTTGTAAGCTACCTTAAGTCAAGCGGTGAAGTATTTTATTGATCGACTACCAAACTCTATAAAACATACAAACTCTTCAAAAAAATACATAAACAATGAAAATATATGCTTTTTGTCTAATCAGTATCACCTGGATTTTATGTTTTAGCCACTCTGCTAAAGCACAAAATAACAGTGCAGTTTCCTTTGAGGTGATCAGTGCATACTCAACCGTGGGTTTGGAAGAAACATTTGAGTTAAAATTTACGATCAATAATGCCCAATTTGATAATTTTCAAGCACCTTACTTGCAAGACTTCACCATCCTACAAGGACCGATGACTCAATCTTCTTTACAGATTATCAATGGTTTACAAACAAGCTCCTATACCTATAGTTATTTTGTAAAGGCAAAAGATCTAGGAATATTTGAAATTCCTGCTATAGAAGCAGAAACGACTGCTGGTCTATTGATTTCTAATCCGATTACAATAAATGTAGTGGAACATGTTGATCGACCTAATGCACCTAGTTCTCCTTTTGGGTTCCATTCTAATCCCTTTGGAAATGACAATATGCAATCTCCTTTTGGAAAGGATCCATTTAATGATGACTTCTTCAAGCAATTTGATCAAGATAATTTCTTCAATTTCCAAATGCCTGATATGCCAAATATTGAGGATATGATGAAACAATATGAACATATGTTTGACTTAGACTTGGATCAAATGATACCACCGCATATACAGCCCAAAAAAGAGAAAAAAGAAAAAACCTACAAACTATAGGTCTACCAACTCTACAGGCTACAAAAGACTAGCTTTCGTAGAGTATTATATATAGTTAAAATTATTATCAATAGATAATCTACTGTTTGAGATATAAAATTATTGCTTGTTACTTTATGAAACATCTTATTTTACTTGTAATGCTGTTCACCGTGCCCGCTATTGCTCAACGACCAACATTTACAGCAGAAGCCAACACCTCTAAAATTATTATGGGTGAACCTTTTCAGGTAAGTTTTAGACTCAGTAATGCAGAAGCTCAAAGCTTCACACCACCTAGCTTTGATGGATTTACTGTAGTGCAATCTGGGTCTAAACAATTTAGTCAATATTCTTATGGAAAAACATCAAGTGTAAAGGAATGGTCATACAGCGTCGTTGCTACTCGAAAGGGTACTCTAAAAATTGGTACAGCAAGAGTCATGCTTGGAAATGGTAAAAAACTAGATTCTCGCCCGATCAAAATTGAAGTAGTTAGTTCTAAAAATGGTGGAACAGCACAACAAGACTCTCCTCTAAAAGACTTAATTATCTTTCGTATGGAGGTGAATAAAGAAAATGCTGTAGTTGGCGAACAAATTACTATTGATCTCAAACTCTACTCTCGTTGGACGGGCTCTCCTCCTAGTCTAAAACTTTTAAAAGAACCTGAATTTCCCAATATGTTCTCTCAAGCGGTTTTTTCCTTTGATGATCGTGAAAAAAGAGAGGAATTTAATGGAAAAATGTACATCAGCAAGACACTTCGTCGGTTGATTATTTTTCCAAACCAAAGTGGTCAATTAAGTCTAGAACCTGCTATTATTCGTGCAGAAATTGCAGAAGATGATCCTAATATGCCAGGGTTCAAACGTCTTATTCCTTATAACTTACATACCAATGATGTCAACTTGATGATAAGCGAACTCGATGGTGCTCCTCAAGGCTTTCAAGGAACTATTGGAAAATACAATATGCAGGCACATTTAAGCCAAAATAGTATCAAATCTGACGATGTACTCCAGTTGACTGTACGTGTGAAAGGTCATGGAGATTTGAAACAAGTCATGCCTCCCATTTTTAATCTATCGAAAGAACAATTTGAAATTTATCCTCCTAATATCAAGGAAGAAGCTGGGGAAGCTAATGGATTGCTTGGTGGGGTCAAGACCTTTGAATATATTATCGCTCCAAAAGTTCCTGAAGCAATCAACACAGACTTGATTCCTTCATTTGTATTCTACAATCCTGATCTTAAAGAGTTTGTTCGTCTAGACACGAATATTTCTATTAATGTAGCCGCAGGCCAACGTAAAAGTGTCAACCCAGCTATGGATAGTACTACTGCTGAAGCTAGTACGGATAATTCAAATCTTAGTTTGGGTGAGCCCATGGTTTATGAAGCCTTGAGAAGCACCAAAACTAAGCCTTTTTGGGGATCAACTCTATTTTGGTTACTCAACTCCAGTCCACTATTCTTGTATCTATTCTTTTTGACTTATCGCCAAATGATGCATCGCTTGGGGCTGCAAAAAGAGAAAAAGGTAATCCAAATAGATCCAACACATCAACGGGTCAAAGAAAGCTTACGAGAAGCTAAGCAACTGATCAACTCGAGTAATTCTGGTAAGTTTTACAGTTCTATAGCCAATACACTTCTTGTCTATGTAGGTGGAGTACTAAAGCTTAGTAATGTAAAATTGAGTAAACACAGCATCCAAAAAGGATTGCAAGATAAACAGGTCACTTCAGAATTGATTCAACAATTTACAGATCTCATGAGTACCTGTGAAATAGCAGCTTTTGCAGGTGGTCTTCATAATAGTAATAGTCCACAGACTACCTACGACCAAGCTCAAAACCTATTAGCTGACCTAGAAAAAGCCATACAAGCCTAATGAAGTTTTTATATGATTGCTTAATGATCTGTTTGGGATCTCTTATTATAATGGGTTCAACATTCGCGCAAAGTGAATCTGCTGAAGATGCATTTGTAGCAGCACACAATGCTTATCAAGAGGGTAACTTTGGTCGCGCATGCTTCATGTATAGTACTATTATTGAAGAAGGACAGCATTCTCCCACATTGTATAATAATTTGGGAATTGCTTATCTAAAAGATAATAAATTGGGACAAGGTATTTTAGCATTTGAACGTGCATTACGTTTAGACCCTAATCATACTGAAGCTCAGCGTAATTTGGCTTATGCTAAACGTCTTATTCATGAGCCTGTCAAGGAAAATTCTTCAGGAAGTTTCTGGAAAAGTATCTACTGTTCTTTGAGTTCTTTTACTTGGTCTTGTATTCTTTTTTCATTGATAAGTGTTGCTTTTGTCTTTCTATTTATGGAGCGGATCCACAAGAGATTATCTTATGTTTATATTGCTCTAGGAACCTTCCTACTGATTGTTCCTGTCTTCTTTTTAGGACAATCTAGAACTCATTATGATGCTGGAGGGAATGAAGCTATTTTGACGAAAAAACAATTAGGCTTAAGAGTGAAGGCTCAATTGCAAGACAAAGAAGCTTGGACTATTTATGAAGGGACTAAGGTTTTAGTCAAAGAAAAAAAGGATAATTGGTACAAAATCCGTCTATCAAATGACTTGGAGGGTTGGGTACCTGCACAAATGCTTAATCCAATTGGGCAGGTAACCCTCTAAAATACTACGCTGCTGCTTCTTCTTCCGCTTCAGCTGCAATACGCTTTTTATTAATTTTTTCAATTTCCTTATCAATATAGTATAAACTTTGGCCACCAGATCCTATCAAGCGGATCTTATCCAAGATTTCTCTTACTTGAGCTTCTTCTTCACGTTGTTCGGCAACGTACCACTGTAAGAAATGAATGGTAGCATGATCATTACATTCATTGCAGATATCCATGATCTTATGGATAGACTCTGTAACTAACTTTTCTTGCTTATATACTATTTGAAATACATCTTGAATAGATGGATAGTCTATTTTGGGTGCAGTCAGACCTGGTACAATAGCATGTGCATCCATCTCATTGATGTAATGAACTAACTTTAGCATATGCATACGTTCTTCATCAGACTGTGCATAAAAAAACTGTGCACATCCTGCTAATCCTTCCTTGTCGCACCAAGATGCCATGGCCAAATAAATAGCGGAAGAATCTGCCTCAACTTCAATTTGTTGGTTAAGGGCTTTATATACTTTTTCGTTTAACATACCTATATTACTTTTATATTAATTATTACTGCTAATTTAGTTAAATAAGTAAGTAGTTAGCCACAATTAATTTGTATTTATCTACTTAACAGCACAAAAGTAATTGTAGAATCATTTTAGTCAAAAAAAATGAACAGGATATGGCTGTGGTAAATTACAGCAAGGATCTGTACGGCAAGATTTAACGGCATTAGGCCCTCTAGGCTTGACTTTAAAATCGGCTAAACATAACTACAAAAACATTTAGACTGTTACTTATCTTTATTCAATTTAATGAAATGTAAGTATATGAACAAATTAAATTCAATTATTCTAACTTATCGTATATTTTCAGTTTTATAAATGGAAATAGAATTCATCTGTTATAGTTCAATGTAAATGGCCAGAATACCTAAAGTAATAACTAATTTATAATAAGTCTTCTTAAATAATAGTCCTAATATTCTCGTAAGTAGGTGGACAAAAGTAATTTATAGTTAACCCCGAAGGGCTCAGTGAAACTAACCCCGAAGTGCTCCTCCTTACAAAAAGGCTGCTTGAATTATCCCATAACTAATTATGTCCACCTACTTACTTAGTTATCTTTAGCTGATTTTAAGCTAACATTAGTTTTGCTAAGCACTTGGTGATAACCCTGCTCTTTGCCATGAAGTGAAAAAAGCAGGGTTATTTCTCTTCCAACTCCCCCATAATCAATTAATTTCCAAATATTTGCTAAAAAATTCTAGATAGGGTGACCCAGTACTTAAATAACCCAATGATAATTAATTGTTTATAATGCGCATTAAAAAATAAATTTACTTCGTTAAGCCCTTCGTGGTTGTCTGATGTTCCTAAATTGGTCATAGCTTTGAAAATTACGGAGTAATTTGAATTGAGCTCTTTGTTAATTCTCAAGAATTAACAAGTGACCAATTGTAAAATAAAGAAGTCCTAGATCTTTTGGTCACCTTTTGCAGCAATGGCAAAAGGTGAGGGAAAAAATATGCTTAATACTGAATCCCGAAGGGCTCTGCGAAGCAAACCTATCTACAAAAAGGCTGATTAAATTATTCTATAACTAATTATGTCCACCCACTTACTTAGGAATTTTTAATTATTCATTTTTCACTTTTGATTAAAAAGCATATCCTAAAGATGCACCAATTATTGGAATAACAGGTGTAATAGATGCACTCACATCAGGCTGAACAATAAAAATCATTGGACTCAAATGTGCACGTACCGAAAAACCATTGGCAGGCTGCATGCGATAACCAATGATAGGATAAACTGCATATAGATTATAAGCTGTCGTCCTAACCTTACCAGTCATATAACTTCCTCCAAGTCCTAATTCTAGACAATGCTTTTTCTTACCTAGGTTAAAACTAATGTGATGAGGGAATGAGATTCCATTGAGTGCAAATCCAACTCCTCCACTTAAACCCATAAATATTTTCTCCTTCTTGAACAGTACTCGTTCGTAGCCAAATCCAGCTAAACCTGTGGTCCCCAGAACAGCTGCAAAAAATATATTTTTTGCCTTTTGACTAAAATCAGTAGTATCTTTAAGACGCTTTTGATCTAGACTTAAATTATTCGATGACGAGATAGAATAATCATATTTTATTTCCTCTATATCTGTCAAAATTAATTGAATGGGGTTATCAGACTCTACTTTTCCAGTCTCCTTGCTTACGGGAATAAAATAAACATATACCGTATCTACAGCTTGAATATAAGCAGTAATTTGTGTAGAATCTTTGAGTATAATTTTATCCTGTGTATACCCTAACAGATAAGTTCCAAGGATAAATGTGATCAATAATACAAGTCTTAAAACGTTCATTTGAATATATATTTTTTAATGAAGCTTATTAAGCTATACACAAAGCCCAATAATATTTTTAATTTTAGGATTAAATAGTCTGTAATAAATATTTCTAGATGTTTTTTTGACAGAGGGCTAACTTCGCTGAGCCCTTCAGAGTAGCTTCGTCACAAAACATTTATCATTTAAAAATTTAAGTAGGTGGACGTAATTAATTTTATAATAATTTACAAGAATTTTTGATGCTGAACGAGGCGAAAACCCCGAAGGG
>JAKVCT010000076.1 GCA_022448995.1 Saprospiraceae bacterium | reverse complement strand
TCGCAACAAAGAAAAAATAAAATCCAAAATTTTATTGGGTTCTATTTTTCGAAACTTGCCTTTTCAGACAGCCCCTTACAGTTTACCTTTTCAAAGGCAACTATCGAATACAATCTAAACTAGACATTGTCTAACATTGCACGGACATCATCCAATTTACCTTCTTTAAATTCAACAGTTAGATCATTAATATCTTCTGCTTTTCCTTCGTAAGAAAAAGTATACGTTTTGTTGTCCTTGATTTTGAAACCAACCAATTTCACTCCAATATCTCTAGGAATTCCACTATACATAGTGCTTGAATATTGGCTTTGCCCCTCATTACTAGTCACCTTTTTGCTCAATGGCAATACACTCTGAATATCTTTAAATACTAAGTAGAATGAAGTATTATTTTCGTGTTCGTGATTCAAGGCTAACATCATTTTTTCACCATCAAAAGAAATAAAACGGTCACAATTTATCCAACCTAAAGAAGGTGTACGAACAGAGTTCATAAAATACTGCTGCATCTCTCCTTCAGATAAAATTCCTTTTGCTCGTTTCTCAGCAATAACACGATCGTAACAACTCACTAGAGACTCACGATATTCTTTCATTACATTTGGAACAATACTAAAATCATTATTAAAACTTACTTGATTATAACGATCAATACAACTGTAAATCTTATCTTTATATGTCTTGAATGTCTCAACTTGTAGGTATAAACGGTGAATGGCTCTAGCGATTTCTTCTGCATTTTCGCTATCATTAAGTGTATCATATTGAGTATGGAAAACGCTTTGAGAACCATTGTGTTTATTATCACATTTTTCTTTATAACCATTCATCAAACGCATTGCATAATTACGCTTGCTCAACTCTTTCAGTGAAGTACGCAATACACTAATTCCAGGAACATCCAAGTCATTGATCATCATTAGGGAACTATCCAGTCCCATATCTGCACATTCTCCTTCCAAATAGTCAATATATCCATCAAATGCTTCGAGTTTACTCTTGATATCTTTCACAGAATAAGTTGCTCCCTCTGGTGCATTGATTACAGCACCAAATATGCTGTCTATTTCTTGATGATTATCTAATAAGAAAGCACGAATAGGCTCATAAGTTGCTAAGTGCATTTCGTATTCTTTCAATTTTTTGTAGTAAACTACCTTTTCTGCTTCATACTTTAGGCTATCTTGTGTATAAGCATCTCTACGTGCCTTATTGCGAATTTTCACTTGCTCATAGTTGCTTACTAATTTTTCGTACAACTGCTCAATACGTTCTGCATATTTGCGTTTACTTTCGCCTCTTCTACGCTTATATTTATTTTCCATACCTTCACGCACAGGTTCTTCCATCTTGTTTTGATAAGCTTTTTCAGGTGCTGTAGGGAAGTTTGGGCGAGCTTTCATATCTGGTAACTTAGGAAAAGTAGGCAACTCTACTGAGGTATATTTGATCGTATCAGGGTTGATCTGGCTGTAACTCTTCTCCCGATAACTTGGCACAGAACGTACATAAGAACGCTTTCTAGAAACAAAAGGTGTTCCTGCTGCTTGCCAATCTGCAGTAGTAGAAGCATCAGAACCACGATCAGATAAGAACAACTGCATATCATTTGGTAACTGACGATCAGAAGGCATACGCACATCAATCATTTGTCCATCTTTTAGTTGTAATTGCTGACCATCTGGAGTCTGGGCATCGATGTAGACCATTCCACCAGTTTCCAAGAGCTTGTCTCCTGCTGTAGTTCCTAGGTTATGCAATAACATATCACCGTAACTGTAAGCTTCTTTCAAGGTGATTTGAACATCGGTAACTGTATTTCCATCAGCATCTACAAAAGCATTAGCAGGAATCTCTATCATAGTTCCTTGCCTACCCGTAATAATCGTCTTGGTTTCATTATTTGCTTCGTAAATATTCTGATTTCTTTTGGAAAGGTAGTTGAACAAGTCACTTACTTTGGAAGGCATAAAAGCACTTACCACAATATCTACACGGCGATTAGATTCCCGTTCTTTTTCGGTTTCTTCCTCCCCTGTCAGCTCAATCTCACCAATTCCCTCTACAGTATTAGTAGTTGGATTTAAACTAGCTTTTGCCAAAAAATCTTGCACACTTGAGGCACGTTTCTTAGCCAACTGCTTATTATATTTCATAGATCCTACATCATCTGTATAGGCTTTCATATCAATGTCAAAATCATTTAAGCTTTGTATTTTTTCAATAAAAGCTTGCAATTCTTTTTCTGCTTTAGCATCTAGTTGATGTTTTCCCGAAGCAAAATAGACTGAAGTTTTGAAAGAGGATTGGGCAATAGCTCCCATTGTTCCCATTAGGAAACAGATAATAAAAATAGATAAACTTTTCATATAAAAGGTGTGGTTTATTGAAGAATAAGTAGATAGCCACAATTAATTTGTATTTAATTCAAGCAGCCTTTTTGCGCTGAACTTTGTTAAAAAGCCTCGTGATAGCCCTGCTATCCCTACGTTTTTCGCCTCGTTCAGCATCAAAAAATCTTGTGAATTATTATAAAATTAATTACGTCCACCTACTTAAATGTTTGCAAACAGATGAATAACAACTTAATAATACGTATTATTAAAAAAGGTTACTACTTTTCAAGTAAAAAAAAAGAGATTATCTATTAATACAGATAATCTCTTTTATAAGTATCTTAATGTAAGATACTAGGAAATAGCACTAAGCTTATTTCAATACAATCTTACGGTTAACCATCTCATTACCTACGCGTACTTGCAATATGTACACACCTTTACCATAAGCACTCAAATCAAATGTATTTTTGTAGTTTCCACCAAAAGCATTCACTTGCTCCATATGTACTGTTCTACCTAACATATCAGAAATAATAACTTGAGCATCTGCTTCAGTTCCATATAAGTGGAAGCTTACATTTACTTCACCCATAGTTGGGTTAGGGTATACATTCAATGAAGATTCTACCTGATCAATTTCTCCTACAGAGTTACAAGTAGAGATAGTGATTGTTTCTGTATAAGTTACTGTATCTACATAGTGAGAAATGTCAATTTGTGCAGAAGCTGCACCATTGGAGAAAGAACCAGAAGATGCATTACCTGAGAAGTTAAAAATACCACAATCTTCATCCGTTGAAGTTGCATCATAATCTCTAATATACAAGGTATAGGTTTGTGTAGGATCTAATTCAAATAATCCTCCCCAAACTGTATCGGGTGCATAGGTTCCTACTCCAACATCATTCAAGATATTCAAACCACTACCATTAGTTAAAACCTCTGTTCCCGTACCATCCTCCAAAGAAATATACATATCAGGAGCTCCAGCAATTCCTATAAAGTCATCATTACAATCTGCTTCAGTAGCTGTAGCCACTACAGTTTCCAAGAAATAAGGGAAAGTATCCACAATAGCAGTATACTGAACTACATAAGTTCCAGTATCTCCATAAAATACAGCAGGTGGATTTTCTAGAGTAGAAGTTGTACCATCACCAAAATCCCAGCTATATGTTACATTAGGATCACCATTACTAGCAATATTGTTTGTAAAGCTAATTGTAGCAGAATCACAAGCAAAAGTAGAAGAAGAGAAGAAAGCTGCACTAGAATCTGGTTCTACAATAAATACTAAAGGAATATCTTGATCTACATCTCCTAAAATCGCTACATTAACACTTGCCTTGATAATTACATTGAATACACCAGCCTGTACAGGCGTACCACAAATGCGCACACAACCATCTCTAGTAGCTGGAGCTGTCGCATCATAAGTTGCTGGCAACGCTTTATCTAACTGATAGCTCATTCCCACAGGTAAACCAACTACATCAGAAATGGTAAAACGATTGATATCAATATTTGGAGGTGCCCCAAAAGCAACCAAAGGTCCAGTTGTATGTGGTAAACGGAAGCTTAGGTTCTCATCATAAGGCACACCTTTTTGTCCATTTGGAAAAGTATCTAAATGAATAGTATCTACTACTGCCTGTACATCTGCAGGTAAAACAGTCGTACAAGCTGTAGGACATTGTGCTGTTGCAAGAGGTTGCAAACTCATCATAAAAGCAAAGATCGCAAAGATGGAGAGTATTTGCTTAGTCATAATTGATTAATTGTAAAGTTATAAAATATAAATTCTCGTTTAGTGACAAAAAAAAACTATAAACTACAAGTGTGATTAGTGCCCCTTAGAATATTGGATACTTGTGGTTTACAGTCTTTATTGAGCGAAAAGCCTCGCTAAATATAAGGCATTTTCCTAAAAAAACCAAGACCTATAAAAAAAGCTGCAAGTAAGCCTAGATTTATTACTAAGCAAATACTTGCAGCTTTTCGTCAAAAGTTTATCTTGATACATTGATTATCTAACGATCAATCTACGTACTTCCTTGTCGTTTCCATTGCTTAACTCAACAACATATACACCTGACTCTAAAGCAGGCAATTGAGCATTCACTTTACCATTAACAGTACCTAAATTTTCAGCATATACTAACTCACCTAATACATTGAATACTTGAGCATTCAACTCCATAGTATTCATTGTTTCTACCTCTAGGTTAATTGCTTGACCAGATAAGCTTGGGTTTGGATATACATTGAAGTTATTCAAGTTTTGAATTTTACCAGCACTTACTGTACCTAATGAAGATGCTACATAATAAGTGTAACGCTGATCTATTGTCATATCATAACATAATGGTAATTCGTTTTTACCACAAGTTGTAGGAATAACAGAAGCATAACCATTGATCTGACCTAAAATAGATGCTAAACCTTCTACAGACAACTGAGCAGTAGAAAATGCATCAAAAATAGTCAATACATCATTTAATGACTGAATATCAGATCCGTTCTGAATATTTGCATTTGTTACAGAATCACAGAATCCTGCTGCTTCAGGGATTAATGGAGGACCAAAGATCTGACAACAAGTTGTGCTCGCATCAATACTACCATTCAAGATAGCATCTGCTAGATTCTGGATTTGCTCTAACTTATAAACCACTGGTAAAATTTGGAAAGAATCGTTTGGATTAGCAATTGTAATACCATAACGAGTTACCTGCTCAATTCTAAACATACCATCTGGGTCTGTACCAACAATTACATCACCTCCACCTCCAGTAGTATCTGGATTTCCTAAATCATTTAAAGCTGCAACACCTTTTTTGGTGATGATATACTCTAAACGATAAGAAGCATCTAAATTAGCGAAACCATTAGAACTAAATCCAGGAGTTACTTGAGGATCACGCGTATTATTCCATACATTAAGTGTTGAATAAAAAGAACCTCCGTTAAGTACAGTGGCATTACTAGCATCTACACAAGAACGAAACGCTTGTGCCTGAGAGCTTGTGTTAAAACCAAATAATAAGGCAACAAAGCCAATTGTGTAAAGAGACAATTTTTTCATAAATTCCTATTTTATAATAATATTAAAAACGAGTATTTCGATAGCGATAGGCTGTGATCTTAGCTTTTAACTGCCTTGACCCATCCGGAGTTGAGCAAAAGCCAGGAGCCTTTTCTCACTAATATTAGATTGTTAAAATGCTTTGCTTTTAGCTTAGAATAAGTTGAAACATATAATCATATTAGGTCTACAATCAAATTAGTTTCGAACCTTTCACATACTATTCTAAGTAATTGATTTGATAGTTATTTACTAAAATGCTGAATGCAAAAATAGATTATTCTTGGATAGTTTAAAGATTTTTTAACATTTTTTTCTTGACTTAATCTGAATAAATGACTTATCACTTTTTTTTTTTGCTCAAAAACAAACGACTCCCCCCTAAATACCGATTACCAACATTATACTAAATATTTGTTTATATACAAAAAAAAACATTATTTAAGGGGCGACATTTTACGGCAAATCCTAAACGAATCTAGTAAAGCCACTGAAGTGTCCGTTCTGATCAGCTTTACTGTGACAGACAAGGATGAATGACCAAAAATGATCTTTTAGATTTAAGGGTCAAAAATTCTATTTTTTCAAAAAAATATATATATAACCAAATTATTAAACAAAAGAACCTAATTATATTTAAATATAAAAGAAAAATTGCATTATTTTTATGCAGACATTTTTATTAGCCTTTACATATCCTACACTCTGTACTTTTCTCAAGACCGATAAACTGCCCCACAGTAAACTATTCATAGTAAGTAGTTAAAAGAATTATAATCTGGAATAGGTTCAAAAAAATCTATTTCGTAGATTCCTTTGAGATCGACCATAAATAATCATAATTGTATTTAACTATTTAAGTTATGCATATAGAATACGATCATCAATTTAACTTATTAGAGGACAATAAATAGTATATTTAACATAGAAGTTGTTTAAAAATTATTTTCATTGCATCAAATTCATTGATTTAACCTCTACATTAAGAATATGTCTAGATCTAATTCTTAAACAATTTTATTTTTAACCAAAAAAAATGCTCTTCAAAGGAGAGAAAAGATCTAAATTATTTCATCTAGATTTGAGTAAATCATTGTGGAATACATATTAGCTAAACATGAAGTTGTTAGAAAATGCATAATTAGTTAATTGCAATACAAGTCAATGAAAGTCAAATACTTGCAGCTAGCTTTATCTCCAATACTTTTAGAAGAACTAAGCAACTCAAGCTGAACTTTGCCTTGATTTTCAAGCATTTACCTATTATAAACGATTAAAAAACTTCGATATATGATATACCATACTGAAGGATATAACTGACAAAAAGAGTATCACAACCACCATACTATGATTCTCTTTAATTGATGATGATAGTTCGTTGATTTTTTAATTTTTGTTTTACAGAACCTTTCAGGATTAACTGTACAGAGCTCTTTGAGGTCCTAGTCAAAAATTGAAAAACAACCAATAAAACAGACTTTTCTCTTTGCGATTAGAGGTTATTGCAAAATAACTTGGGTAAACCGAAAATAACAACATCAGCTACAAGTTATGTTTGCGATAAGCTTAATTAAAACCTAAAAAATTTGAAGCGATTATGAACAAGATTTTAAACAAGGTGCTACCTTTAATATGTGCATCTTTATTAATTGCTACAGCGAGTTTTGCTCAAAAAGCAACGTTTAAGGGCGCTGTAGTTGACTCCACAGCTACTGGAGAAAACTTTTATTTATTTGGTGCAAGTATTGAAGTTGCTGACCAAGACGGAAAATATATAACAGGTACAGCAGCCGATCAAATAGCCGGAGTGACAGGTGACAAGGATGCAGGGTTTGAGATTTCTTTGGATCCTGGATCTTACATTGTTACTATCAGAAACCTAAATTTTAAAGATCGTGTCCTCAATCTTACATTCAAAGCAGGAGATACTTGGGACAATAATATCAATATGACACAAAATCTTTTGGAACAAATCACTGTAACGGGTTCTAAAAGTGGTAGTAAAGCAAGTAAAGAAACCGTAAGTATCTCCTCTGTAGGTGCAGGACTCATTGACAATACCGCAGCTACAAAAGTAGATGACGCCGTAGGCAAAGTTCCTGGGGTAAATGTAGTAGACGGACAAGCCAATATTCGTGGAGGATCGGGTTATTCTTACGGAGCAGGTAGCCGTGTTTTGATCATGGTAGATGGTATTCCATTCATGCAGGGAGATGCAGGCTTACCCAACTGGCGAGATATCCCAGTAGAAAATATCGATAAAATTGAGATTCTGAAAGGTGCTGCTTCTGCTCTTTATGGTTCGTCTGCCCTCAATGGTATTATCAATGTACGAACTGCGTATGCACGTAATAAGCCCGTTGGTAAATTTGCTATTTGGTATACAGGCTTTGGAAATACTGCTCGCCCAGAAACACAATGGTGGACTAGAGATTCTATCAATGTACGTGTAGATGGAGTAGATACGACCATCCAACCTAGAACCCTAGCAGGTCCCTTAGGTTATCGTACTCCAATGGAAGCAGGTGCTCAATTTGCTTATCGTTGCAAAATCGGAGAAAAGTTTGATTTAACCTCTGGAGGTAATCTTTTTTATATGGACTCTCCTCTAGGTGGTGTATATGAGCGTAAGGTGCGTTTCAATACAAACCTACGTTATCGCTTTTCTGATAGCCTAAATATTGGTGCAGCAGTTAACTTTAATCATGGATTATCCGGTAGTTTCTTTGTTCACGGTACTGTTTTGGGTGGTGAAACACCTTTGTTTTATGTAGATACCATCCAATCAGAAGTTTATCTACCGCTTGCAGGAGCTAACACCGTAACTAAAACAACTCGTTTTGCAATTGATCCGTTTCTAACGGCTTTTGACAAAATAGGTAACCAGCACCGTGTACAAGGTCGTATGTTCTATGTAGATAATGATAATGGAAATAACCAAGGTAACCAATCTATTTTCTTTTATTTAGAATATCAAAACCAGAGCACCTTCCACAAGTTGGGTGGCTTGGAGCTCATCTCTGGAGCAGTTGGTCAATATACTACTGTAGATGCTGAGTTATATGGAAACGCAAAATACAGTACAGCGAATGCTGCAGGCTATTTTCAGTTGAAAAAAGGCTTTTTTCAAAAGCCTGATTCGGAGGAATACCGCTTGACGTTGACCGCTGGAGGACGTATAGAAATGAATGCTATCAATAGTCCTGATTCTGTAGCCTTCACTCCTCCTACCTTTGATGCGAATGGTAATGTGCTTACACCCGCTACTTACATAAACAATCCAGAACCGAACACTATAGAAGCTAAGCCTGTATTCCGTGTTGGAGCCAACTATGAATTAACGGAGACTACTTTCTTGCGTGCTTCTTGGGGACAGGGTTACCGTTATCCGACAATTGCAGAACGCTATATCAGCACACAGATTGACGTATTGGGTATTCGCCCTAACCCTACTCTAGAGTCTGAGACAGGTTGGTCAGCAGAGTTGGGTATCAAGCAGGGTTTTTCGATTACCGAAAAATGGTTGGGCTTTGCTGATGCATCTTTCTTCTTGACAGAATATCAGAATATGATGGAATTTACCTTTGGTGGAGGAAACCTTCAATTCAACTCTTTAGCTGATCTATATTTCCAGTCTGTAAATATTGGAAATACAAGAATCATGGGAGCAGAATTAGAGGTTATGGGTACAGGTACTATTGGAAATATGGCCACTAACCAAGGTGTTCGTCTGAATCTTCTTGCAGGTTATACTTTTATTGATCCTAAATTCCAAGATTTTGATAGTACTCAACAAGCACTTTCTAGCTCTGATAAGAATATCTTAAAGTTCCGTAATCGTCATATGGTCAAGTTTGATTTGGAAGGATTCTTCTTAAAGAATAGATTATCTTTTGGTGTTTCACTACAATATAATAGTGCTATGGAAGCAGTAGATGCAGTATTTGAGGACTTGTTCTTTGCTGATCCTGTTCTAAATTATGACTTCTTTGGAATTGGTTCATACAGGTCTCGTTTCAACAGAGGAGAGGCCGTCAACCTAGGTGCACGTATCGCATACCGCCATGCATTTAAAGATGAATATGAAAAAGAAAAGTTGGCCTTAAAATTATCTCTTGTAGGTAACAATTTATTGAACCAAGAATATGCTGTTCGCCCAGGATTGATGGGACGACCTATGAACTTTACTGTTCGTTTGGATGTAGAATTCTAATTTTTTACTTAATTTTGCGATATTAAGTAGTATTAACTAGAGTGGCAAAATATCCCTTCTGTAACTTATGTACAAGCATATAAATACAAGGGATGTTTTGCCATTTTTGTGTAGATGGTTGATGAGTTACAGTAATTCTCTGGGCAATTCACTCATCTTAAAGCTTGATTATGTTAAAATATTTGTTGCTTCGCTCAAAAATTGTAACCTTTGTGGAAGTCTTAGAAAGCAATGTTTATCGGACTTTCCGACCATTTTAACTGACTGAATACTCAATTTATTTATTTAGGTATAGCAGATAAAATATAGTATAGACAACTCTCATTGATTAATGATCAAAAAATGAATATGCTACGAACTATAAAAATATCTGCTATTTCAAACTTTGTATTATGACGAATAAAAACCTATTTACTCTTTTTATTCTTTTGATGGGAATGAGTAGCCAAATCTTTGCTCAAGGCTTTGGTACTATCTATGGTGTGGTTAGTGATTCTGTAAAAAACGAACCTTTATTTAATGCAACCATTAGCGCAAGCGGGAAATATGCAGGAGCAGACTTTGAGACAGGTGCTTATGAGATACAGTTACCTGTAGGATCACACACCTTGGAATTTTCTTTTGTAGGTTATAAAAATAAAAAATATATACTAGACATCAAGGAAAATGATCGTATTGAACTTAATGTTCAGATGAATGAGACCTCTACCCTAATTGAACGCATTACCGTAAAATCAACCAAATTTGAAAAGCCAATTAGTGAAATTACAGTCTCTATGGAAGTACTTTCACCAGATCTCTTAAAAAACACGGGTACTGTTGCTGTCAACCAAGCACTAGAAAAAGTACCTGGTGTAACCATGCTGGGCGATCAGGCTGATATTCGTGGGGGTGCTGGTTGGGCACAGGGAACCGGAAGCCGCGTTTTAGTATTGATGGATGACATGCCTGCTTATCAAGCAGATGGTGGATTGGTCTACTGGAGAGATTTACCAACAGAAAATATGGCACAGGTTGAGGTACTAAAAGGAGCTGCATCTACGCTTTACGGTTCTGCAGCCTTGAATGGTGTTATCAATATTCGTACAGCTTATCCTGTCAAAAAACCGTTTACACAAATCAGTGTATTCCACACCATGTATGGTAACCCTAGCGATGCTAACAATAAATGGTGGACTGCTAAAAATGCCCCTTTTGAATCAGGAATTCAGTTTGCACACCGTCGCAAGATCAAGAAATTTGAGTTAGTCTCAGGAGGTAATATCTTCTATAATTCTTCCTTTATGCGTGGTGGTGACAACCCATACAATGAGCCAGAGCTCAATGATACCCTTCCTGCTTATGACCGCAAAGGACGTTTGACAGTAAATATGAAATACCGCTTGAATGAGCGCATTGCGTTTGGGCTGAATACAACGGTTAATGTAGGTTGGCAAAACCAATACTTGTTTTGGGCAAGAGATACTACCTATGGTTTGTACCAATCAGAGATCACTTCTGTGCCAATTCGTGGACGTACTTTCAGAATGACTGTGGATCCATCGGTTTCTATTCGCGATAAATATAATAACAAACATAAATTCCAGTCGCGTTACTATCGTATTGTTAACGATAATGAAAATAATCAAGGCAACTCTTCTCATCATGTTTATGGAGAATATCAGTTTGCTAGTAAGTTTAATAAACTGGGTAACCTAGAGTTGGTAACAGGTGCTGTAGGAAGTTTCACCGCAGTAGATGCAGAGGTTTATGGCAATGAACAATTTACGCTAATGAATTTTGGAGCGTATGTAGAGCTAAGCAAAAAGTTTTTTGATCGTCTGAGCCTAACAGCAGGTGTTCGTTTGGAGGTGAATGATATGAGAAGTCCAGATACTGTTTCTGTTGGTTTCACACCAGATGGACAGCCAAGAAATGTAGCTTCTCCTAACCAATTTGAAGGGAAACCCATTATGCGCTTTGGTGCAAACTACAAAATTACAGAAGGAACATTCTTCCGTGCATCTTGGGGACAGGGATATCGCTACCCTACTTTGTTAGAACGTTATGTATCTACCTCAGCAGGAAGCTTCTTGGGTGTATTCCCTAACCCTTCTCTACAATCTGAGACAGGTTGGTCAGCAGAGATCGGAATCAAACAAGGATTTAAGATCTCTAAATGGCAAGGATTTGTTGATTTAGCTGGTTTCTGGACAGAATATCAGAATATGATGGAGTTCCAATTCATGAATGATAACCTAACAGAACCTGAAGGTTATATCTATGGTTTCCAAGTAAATAATGTAGGAGATACTCGCATTAGAGGTGTTGATTTTAGTGTAGCTGGGCAGGGGAGCTTTGGTGATGTCAAGATGTCGCTTTTAGCTGGATACACTTATATTGATCCTAAGTACAAAGACTTTATGAGTGACTCTACTTTTAGAGAAGGTATTATTGCAAATTCTACCTCAGAAAATAATATCCTAAAATACCGTTATCGTCATACAGCTAAGTTCGATGGTCAGTTGACCTACAAAGGGTTTACTTTGGGAGCTACATTCATGTATCTTTCTTTCATGGAAGCTATGGATCAATATGTATATGATAACTTTGTTTCTATTCAAAAATTCAGAACAGAAAACAATAAAGGTAGCTTTATGCTAAATGCTCGTATTGCTTATGAAATGAAAATTAAGGAGACCAATGTAAAACTATCACTGTTCGGGCAGAATCTTCTGAATAATGAATATGCATTGCGTCCAGGTATCTTAGAGGCACCGATTAACTGGACAATTAGAGCAGATGTTAATTTCTAATTGATTATCAATTAGTAAGAACCACGCAGTGCTAAGCGCAGCTAAAAGCTGTTTTTTAATTTTTGGGCAAAAATTAAAAAATCAACGAACTATCATAAAAATGAACTCAAAAAATATTTTGAGTTCATTTTTTCTTTGTTGCGAGGGAATGAATTAGCTTCGCTGAGCCTTTCAGGGTTCCCTCGCCAAATAATATTCTAATCTTTCAGATTAGGGTAACCTTTTTAGACTCCCCCTATTCTCTTACTAATTGATAATCAATATTTTACAAAACCTCACTATTTTCACACATATCTTTGATTATCAACCATTTGCAAACCCTAAAAAGCTTAACAAAGGTAAAAACTAACAAACTAAGGATCTAAAACAAAGCATTTCAATCCCTCGTTAGATTTGCACCAAAAGGTTTGAGAATCCCTAATCAAATGCTTATCTTGCTTTTTGCCTTCTAAGAGCATGTCTAAAATTATTCTAAATCGTAATATGAAAGCTCTTTTTCTGTTATACTGTGCCTATTTTAATAAATACACTAATTTTAAACATGCTCTAATACGTAAACCAACTGTGTATGGAGAATATCATTTACCCTTTACTCTATTTTGAATTAAAGAATAAACAAGTACTTGGTGTACTGGCTGGTACAGACTATCAGGTAGTAGATACAGATCTAAAAAGTGTAAAAGCTACTCTAAGTAGTTTTTTGCAACGTAATTACAAAAAACATGATAGTTATCCTTCCAGTTCTTTGGAGGATTTCAGAATGAAAAAATTTGAGATTAAAGTACGTCCTACACACCGTGCTGAGGGTAAATCGTATCCAACATCTACAAACATCAAAGTTCCTGTATATGCTATCTATGGTGTTACACATCAAGGCTATTATGAGTGCTTTCTACCCTTGTTTGAAGAACGTTTCTACTATTATGATCCCAAGTTATTAAACGCTTTGGTTCAAAACTTTGCAGCAAATTACCTCAATCGTTGCTCACCAAGTGATATCTACAAGTTTTTAGTCAGTCCTCCCCCAAAATTAGATAAAATCACCTTGCGTGTTAATCGACATCGTGATTATGGTTTTAGCAATGGTTGGAATTTCAACAAAAATTTCAAGCATTTAGAAAGTATGGCTGAACGTTATCCTTATTCTAAATCGGTCAAAAGAAATCTTTCTATTTTTCCAGATGTAGCTTGGGAGTTGGAACATAAAGTACTAGAAGTCCAAGAAAAACTCATGAGTGTACATGCGAATGTCTTGATTGTAGGTAAACGTGGTGTTGGAAAAAGTGCCGTATTGAAACAAACAATAAAAAAAATAACACATAAAAACTCAGGTTTTAAGCATACCTTCTGGCAATTGATGTCTCAACGTATTACAGCACAAGCTAAATACTTAGGGGAATGGCAGGAAAATGTAGAATTGCTTATTGAAGATTTGGAAGCAGCTAATGGGATTTTATGGGTGGTTGATATCATCCAACTTATGCGGACAGGCGGAGATGGTCCAGAGGATAGTATTGCTGCTTTCATTACCAATTATCTACAAGCAGGTAAGCTACAAGTAGTTGGAGAAACCACTCCTACAGAATTGGAAAGTATGCGTAGAATGTTGCCGGGTTTTGTTGAAAACTTTCAAATTGTGACTATTGATGAATTGCCTGAGAAGAAGATATTCAACATCTTGGATAAATTCACAGAGTATAGTCGTTCTACCTTAAAACTGAATTTAGAACGTTCTGCAGTAGAGATCACCTATCGCTTTTTGCTTCGTTACTATCCCTATGAAAGTTTCCCAGGCAAAGCGATCAAGTTCTTGTGTCAATGTATTGATGACGCTCGCTCCAAGGAACGTCAAGAGATCCTGAAAAGTCATGCTGTTGAAAACTTTATTAAGCAAACAGGAATGCCAGAGCTGTTTCTACGTGATGATCTCCTATTAGATACGCAGGAGTTGCAGCAGTTTTTTAGTGACCGAATTGTTGGACAAGAAAATGCCATTAAAACCCTCTGCGATGTTGTAAAAATTTTCAAAGCAGGATTGAATAACCCCGCCAAGCCTATCAGTACTATGATTTTTGCAGGTCCTACAGGAGCTGGAAAAACAGCTTGTACAAAAGCTTTAGCTAGTTATTTCTTTGGTAAAGGGCAGAGTAAGTCCCCTCTGGTACGTATTGATATGAGCGAGTTCCAGCATGCAGGACATTTGGCACGTTTTATTGGTGCAGGGGGCGAAGTTGGCAAGTTGGTTCAAGAGGTTAGAGAACGTCCATTCTCTGTTTTGTTATTAGATGAGATCGAAAAAGCAGATCCCTCTGTATTTGATGCTTTACTGAGTGTTTTGGATGAGGGCTTACTGGTAGATTCTTATGGTAGAATTACCAACTTTAGAAATACTATTATTATTATGACTTCTAATATCGGAGCCTCAAGCCGCACTTCTATTAGCTTTGGTGAGGGAAATACGACCAATTATGAGTCTGCTATAGATAAGTTTTTCCGCCCAGAATTTGTCAATAGGATTGATCACATTGTTACATTTAATGCGCTGACTCAAAGCGATATTCATACAATTACTCATTATGAGCTCAAGGCATTGGAGAAAAGAGAAGGTATAGATAAATTAGGCTTAAAGCTTAATTTTGATTCAGAAGTTTATAGTTTTCTTGCAGAAATTGGTTTTGATGAACGCTATGGTGCACGCCCACTACAACGTGTCATTGAAACAGAAATTATTAGTCCTGTGGCAAAATGGTTATTAGATAGACCTTATGCCAAAGATGGATTTTTAGATATTAAGTATAAGAATAATCTATTAGAAATTAGTTTCAAAAAAGAATTGTAATGTTGAAAATTGGAATAATTCGAGAGGGAAAAGTACCTCCAGATTCTAGAGTGGCACTTACACCACAACAGGCTAAAATGATCAGTGAAAAACATGATATCGAGTTTGTAATACAACCCTCTGAGGGACGTTGTATTCCTGACCAAGCGTATAAAGACGCTGGTCTAAATGTTGCTGAGGATTTATCAGATTGTTCTGTACTAATGGGAATCAAGGAAGTTCCTGTAGATCAGCTAATTGCTGACAAAACTTATTTCTTTTTCTCTCACACGATCAAGGAGCAATCTTACAATCGTAAATTGCTAAAAGCAGTTCTAAAAAAGAATATTCGCTTACTAGATTATGAGGTATTGACTCAAGCAAATGGCCGTCGTGTCTTGGCTTTTGGTCGTTTTGCAGGTATTGTTGGTGCACATAATGGAATGATGGCTTATGGAAAACGTACAGGAGCTTATGCTCTAGAACAAATGCATAAATATGACGATTATGCAGCTGCACAGGCCTACTACAAAGGTTTAGAGTTTCCTAAAATGAAGATTGTGGTAACGGGTGCTGGACGTGTAGCTAATGGTGCAGTTGAAGTTCTAGATCATATGAATATTCGCAGAGTAAGCCCACAAGAATTTCTAACAGGTTCTTTTGATGAAGCCGTTTACACACAATTAGATTGTGGCGATTATGCTGCACATAAAGATGGTGGAGAATTTCAACTATTGGACTTCTTCAAGAATCCACAAGATTATGTCTCTATTTTTGCGCCTTATACTAAGGTTGCAGATGTAATGATTAATGGAATTTATTGGGACAATCAAGCACCTCAGTTTTTCACGGCAGAAGACATGAAACAAGATGCGTTCAATATTCAAGTAATTGCTGATGTAACCTGTGATATTGCACCTGCGGCTTCTATTCCTTCTACGCTTTTTGCAGCGACTATTGCCAATCCTGTTTTTGGATATGATCCTAACAATCAGTCTGCTACTGATGCTTATCAGGCACATACAGTAGATATGATGACGATTGATAATTTGCCAAATGAATTGCCGAAAGATGCTTCTGAGTCTTTTGGTGAGCAGTTTATCGAGTCTGTATTAGAGGAACTTTTAGGGACTAAAGATACAGGTATGATTGAACGTGCAACTATTGCAGATAAAGGTCAATTGGGTAAGCATTTTGACTATTTGCACAATTATGCTTTTGGAGAATAATATTTAGAGCTTGTCTATCACTGTTGATAATAAAGAAAAGCTGTTGGGTAAATTGCCCAACAGCTTTTCTTTATTTGAGCATTGGGCTTACTCCGCAATGCTGATAATTCTATCACCCTTTCAGGGCTCATACTATTGACAATTAGAATGAAATTTTCACCTTTTTAGGCAAATTATTATCAAAATAACTTTGTTCTCCATTACTCACCATTACAGCTTTTAGTTTTTTCATTGTTGATAAAACAGCAATTACTTGATCTGAATCTAAACCTGTTGTTCCCAATAAATTAATTCTTTCTAAGGTTGGATGATTTTTTAATTCTTCAGGTAAAGTACCTAAAGAACTACCAGATAAATTTAGAGTTTTCAAGTTTGTCAATTTGGCAAGCACTGCTGTTTGGCTTGGATCTATCTTTTCACAATAACTCAAATCTAAAGACTCTAAATTCTCTAAATGACCAAGCCATTCAGGCAACTTAGTAATACTAGTTGAGGTCATTCCTAATACTCTTAGATTTTTGAGCATGCCCAATTCGGCTGGAATTTCCTCAATCTGTGCACCGCTAAAATAAAGTTCTTCTAGATTATTTAGTTGCCCTAATCTAGCTGGAATTTTCTTGATATGAGGCAACACAATCATATTGAGCTTCTTCAAGGCTTTCAATTCAAAAACTTCTTTTGGAAACTCCTTGAAGAAATTCTCACTAATTGTAAGTGATTCTAAACTTTGTAATTCTGCAAATGAAGCGGGTAAATCATCTATTTTGTTATTCGCAATATAAATATCTTTTAGATTTTTCAACTCACCAATACTCTCTGGCAAAGCTACTAGTCCTGTAGCATTAATATTCAATTCTTGTAAATTACTCAACTTAGAAAAATATTCTGGTAAGGTAGTAAATCCATTATCCAAGGATAAATAAAAAGATTCTAGGTTGACCAATTTGGTAATTTCTTCTGGCAACGCTGTGATATCTTCGCCTAAAAGACGTATATGTGTTACTTTTTCGGGATTCTCTAATGCTGCTTCTAGAGAATCTACCTCATAAGGAGGAAGTAAGAATAAGGAACTACTTAAAAAAGCTAAAGAAGCTGCAATAATGGAGATATTCATAAGATCTAATTTTTGTAAAAATTGTTATTTATTCTATTAAATTAGAATAAATCATACTTTCTCGCCTCTAAGGATCTATGAATGAAGGGTTTGAGTTTGTGAATGAAGGGTTTGAGTTTGTGAATGGTTGGATTTAGTTCATAAAAGCTATTTTTTGGCAATGGTTCAAAACCCTTCCTAAAAGTCTTATCAGTATGAGGTGATAAAACAAAAAAAAGCTTCTTAAGGTGAATTCACCTTAAGAAGCTTTGAGCAAGATTCATTGAATAAATGAACCTCAATATATTCTCTATTGATTATAGCTTGTATAATACCGCTTTGGTAGCTTTTACAACACGCTCTACATTAGGCATATAAGCCTGAACCAATGTAGGAGCATATCCCAAAGAAGTATCCGCACTGTTCACGCGTGTAACAGGTGCATCTAGATAGTCAAATGCATATTTCTGAGTACGATAAGCAATCTCTGAAGATACACTTGCAAAAGGCCAAGACTCATCCAAAGTCACTAGACGATTGGTTTTCTTGACAGACTGAATAATAGTATTATGATCCAAAGGACGAATAGTCAATAAGTCAATTACCTCAGCAGAAATACCTTCTTTTGCTAGCTCGTCTGCTGCATCCATAGCGACATTTACCATTTTGTTGAAAGCCGTAATGGTAACATCTGTTCCTTCTCTGCGTACTTTTGCTTTTCCTAATGGCACTAAGTACTCCCCGTCAGGAACTTCTCCCTTGGTACCATACATTACCTCTGATTCCATAAAACATACAGGATCATCATCACGCAATGCTGATTTCAATAAACCCTTAGCATCTGCTGGATCTGTCACAGAAACAACTTTCAGACCAGGTACATTAGCCATCCAGCTCTCAAATGTTTGAGAATGCTGTTGTCCTAACTGTCCTGCTGCCCCTGAAGGACCACGAAATACAATAGGTGTTTTAATCTGTCCTGCAGACATAGAAAGCATCTTAGCTGCGTGGTTTACAATTTGATCAAAAGCTAAGACTGCAAAATTCCAAGTCATAAACTCTACGATTGGACGCAATCCACCCATTGCTGCGCCTACTCCAATAGCCGGAAACCCTAGTTCAGAAATTGGTGTATCAATCACACGCTTAGGACCAAACTCAGCCAACATTCCTTGGCTAACTTTGTACGCTCCGTTGTACTCAGCAACTTCCTCTCCCATCAAAAATATATTCTC
>JAKVCT010000075.1 GCA_022448995.1 Saprospiraceae bacterium | reverse complement strand
AACGTTTTGAAAAACATGAAAAGTTTCATGAGCAGCATTAGGAAAATATAAGTGATATCCCTTGGGGATAGTAACAAATACGTTCCCATGACTATCAGTACTTAGAAAATTACCAAAATACGAAGGAAAAAGATCATTGGGTTCATGTAAGTAGTAATTGATATAATTCCCATTGGTAACATTTATAGGGTCTTGCATTCCTAGATCATTTATACATATTTCTCTGTACCGGTTTAAACTATCTAGGAATGCTGAAACATTGGCAGGTGTAGAGAAACTATTATCCCACCACACACAAAATGGACCTCGAGTCATTGTATCGCAAGTTGTAAGAGATCCAAAATCGGTTAGAATAGTATATTGAGCATTAGACTGGAAGTTTGTTAAGAACAGGATTAGGCCTATTAATGTTTGTTTAAAAAAATTCATGATGTAAATTTTATTAAAAAAATGTTTTAAAATACTTGTTAGATAAGTAGTGGGACAGGAGTCAACAAGGGTTAGTTTTTCTGGATCTTTTTGAAGGATTTTTGTAAAAAAATAAAATTAAGGATCAGCATCGATAATATACGATTTTTTGGACTAAATACTCTTCTAGAAGAGCCTATTAATCATTCTATTGAAATTTCGTTTTGTGATTTGCTTGGAAAATGTCATCTTCGTGTGGATGCGTTGACTAAAAACACGGTAAATCTTCGTGCTTTAGATCGGACAATGTACATTTTAGTACTCTGTAACAAACATATATAAATAAGGAGCTAACTTATGAATTATTTGACGGTTGAGAATCTCTCTAAAAATTATGGAGATCGTGTTTTGTTTGAAAATATTACCTTCTATATTAATCAAGGTGATAAGGTAGCGTTTATTGCTAAAAATGGTAGTGGAAAAACCTCCTTGCTCAACATCATTGCAGGCTTGGAAACGCCAAATGGAGGTGAGTTTTTTATTCATCCTAAGATTAATATTGGTTATCTGAACCAAAATCCTGATTTAGATCCAAATTTGACCGTTTTTGAATCGGTTTATCAATCCAAAAATCCTGTGATGCAGGCAATGGCTGCTTATGAGCAGAGCATGAAAAATCCTGAAAATAGTGCAAGTATGGAAAAAGCGATTGCCGATATGGATCGTTTGAATGCTTGGGATTATGAGGTAAAGGTGAAACAGATTTTAGCGAAGCTTAAGGTGGATTATTTTGATCGTAAAATTTCGGTCTTATCTGGTGGACAAAAGAAGCGTGTGGCAATGGCAAAAGTCTTGATCGAAAAGCCTGATTTTTTGATTCTGGATGAGCCAACCAACCATTTGGATTTGGATATGATTGAGTGGCTAGAGGATTTCCTAAGTACAAGCAAAACGACCATTTTCATGGTAACGCACGACCGTTATTTTTTGGATCGTGTTTGTAATCAGATCCTAGAGTTGGATGAGCAGCGAATCTTTAAGTATCAGGGTGATTATGCTTATTATTTGCAAAAGAAAGCAGAGTACAAAGAACAAATCAATGCGACTACAGAAAAAGCACAGAATTTGTACAAAAAGGAACTGGATTGGATGCGTCGTCAGCCACAAGCCAGAACGACAAAAGCCAAAGCTAGAATTGACAAGTTCTTTGAGATAGAGAAGAAAGCGAAACGCAATATAGCTGAAGATCATATGATTTTGGATATAAAAATGAATCGTTTGGGAAGTAAGATTTTAGAGTTGCACAATGTGAGTAAGGGTTATGGCGATACCGTTTTGATAAAGAATTTTGAATATAAGTTTAAACAGAAGGATCGAGTTGGTTTTATTGGTAAAAATGGTGCAGGAAAAAGTACTTTGCTCAATATTCTAACTAAAAAAGAAACACCTGATTCTGGAAAAGTAGTGCATGGTGACACCTTAGTTTTGGGTTATTACACTCAGGCAGGCATGAAGCTAAAAGAGGATCGTAGAGCAGTGGATGTGATTCGTGATATTGCTGAATATATTCCGATGAATGGTGGGCGTAAATTATCAGCAGTACAGCTTTTAGATCGTTTTATGTTTGATCATAAAAAACAGTTGACTTATGTTTCTAAGTTGAGTGGAGGGGAAAAAAGGCGCTTGTATTTGTTGACGATTCTGATGAAAAACCCAAATTTCTTGATTCTGGATGAGCCTACCAATGATTTAGATTTACTAACTTTACAAGTACTCGAAGAATTTTTAAAATCCTATCCTGGAGTGGTTTTGATTGTATCGCATGATCGTCATTTTATGGATAAGATTGTGGAACAGGTGTTTGTATTGCCGGGTGATGGAACTGGAAAGATTCGCAATTTCCCTGGAAATTACTCTTATTACAAGGATAAAATTAAGGCAGAAGCTTCATTAGCACAAGCTGAACAAAAACAAAATAAGACTGCCACAGCCAACACTAAAACTAAGGAAAAAGATAATTCTAATAATAAAGAAATTCATGAAGCTCGTAAGGAATTGAGAAAGGTAGAACGACAGGTAACGCGCCTGGAGGAGAAGAAAAAGAAGATTACTGCACAGTTTGATAATCCTAAATTGAGCCAAGAAGATATTGTGGAGTTGTCTAAGGAGTTGAGCCAAGTTGAGGAGGAGTTGGAAGAGAAAGAGATGGAATGGATGGAGCTGGCCGAAAAGATAGAGGGCTAGGGCTTAATACAGTTCTTGAGATGTTCTTTTGGCTGATGCGAGTAAATCGAATATTGGTTCGAATAAAATTTTGAGCAAATTTATCCATAAGGTGAGTGAATTTTTAAACGTGCCAATAGATGCTCCAATTTGGAAAGAATGGAAAAAGGCTAGCAAAGAGATTCTAAATGATCTAATAAAAATCTAAGAGATTCATGGGAAGAGATACTGAAATCTATATGTTAAATAGAACTCTAGCCTCTACAAATCTTTATAAAGATTTGAAAGATAAAAGGCAGTATAAGAAAACCTTCAAAGAGTTTTGGAATGAACGAAATTCTGATGAAACCTTCACCAATATTTTAGCCACAGTAGAGCAAAATATTAATGAAATTAATCCAAATGATTTATTTGATATTATAGATTATTTAGAAGAAGAATTGAGATATGGGAAATATAATACTCGTGGTTTACATTGGAAAAATGATAAAGAATTGCGTTTGAAAAATGAACGTATCGTAAAGGAGATTTTTGATAATTATGGCATCAGTTTATTGTATGATATTCATACCTCGACAGCTTGTTATAGTTATATGTTTCAGTTTGGAAATTATACGGATTTTTTCCCAATAGAAGGAAATGAGGGTAATGGATATAGTATTAGTTCAAAGGATTTTTTGATATTCAATGACTATATGATTTTGATCATGTATAAAGTTCTAAAAAATGGATTGGATGGTTCTATTATTAATGATTGGGATTTGAGAATAAATGAAATAGCCGAAGTTGTTCAAAAATATGAGTCGAACCAAGTTATGAATCAATGTGTTGAAAAGGAATTCAATTGGTTGAAATCCTGTATGAGTGGAGATGATAAAACCTACAAAGTTGAAAAAAATACGGTATATTCAGCAGAGTTGTTTCTAAATCAATCCTTAGCAATGAAGCGCAGAATTGATCCAAGTATTAATCATAGAATCGTAATCTTAGATTCTATCTAAATCACTAATAACTAAGGTTTTAAAGTATAACACAATGGAAAGAAAATTGATCAGTACAGGTTCTATATTTGAAGAAAATATTGCCTTTTCTAGAGCCGTAGTAGTAGACAACACCGTCTATGTATCAGGTTGTACAGGCTATGATTATTCAACAACAACCATTTCGGATGATCTGGTAGAACAAACCGAACAAACCTTCAAAAATATTGAAGCTGTTTTGGCAAAAGCAGATGCAAAATTAACTGATGTAGTACGTGTGCATTATCTACTGAAGGAAGGTGAGGATTTTGAAAAATGTTGGCCAACTATTCGAAAATATTTTGGAGATGTGCGACCAGCTTGCACTGTTTTTTGTGTAACTTTTCCGGTGAAGGAAATCAAGATTGAAATCGAAGTAACTGCTGTGAAATCATAAGGAAATTTAGGTGACTTTTTAGGTTAAAAGCATTATAACTTACATGAAAAGACTTTTAATGCTATCAATATTTTTGGCAGTTGGTTTAGCTGTTCAAACTCAGGCACAAGATTGTTCTGTAGTGCTTAATCATTTTTTGTTGGTTGTAGATTCTGCTACTTACCAAGCCGTTTTGGAATCAGAGGTTGTAGATTCTGATTTTGCTTTTGCTTATGAAAAGAATAAGAATTGGGAAGGTATCTACATTATTGGACAAGATAATTATATTGAGATTTTTCATCCAAATAGTATAGAAAAGGAGCAACTACCAATTGGTTTTACATGGATTTGTCAAGCTTCCTTGGTCGCAAACTGTATAAAGCAATATGATTTGCCTAAGAACAAAAAAATAAGCTATTCTGTAGGTAAGGCTTATGATGATTTATCTGTAAAAGTAGGAAGAGCTAAATTGTCAAAACTGTTTACGACTTGGGAGATGAATAAGAAGCAATATGAGAGTTGGACAAAAAAGAAATATCATAAGTCACTGATTTTTCAAACGACAGATTATAATAGTCCTGCTGAGTCGGATTCTTCCAAAAACTATCTGTTTAAGAATGTTACTGGAATTCAAGTTAACCTGAATCCTAAAGATTCTTTGAGTGTAACTCAATATCTGAAGCTGATTGGATACGAATTGGAAGCAAGAAGTCCGAATGGTTTAAAATTTACAAACTCTATTGATTTTGTAGAGCTTCATTTTTCTGAAAAGGTGGAGCTTGCAAGTATCTCCACGATTTATTTTGCATTGAATCAGACTCAAGAAGAGAGGCAAATTTTACTAGGTAATACAGAGATTCTACTAGACGGAAATACTGGTAGGTGGGAGATTGGAAAACCGATGAATTAGAATCTTAGTACCATATAAGTAAGTAGATGGACATAATTAGTTATAGAATAAGTAAATTTCTTTTAGAATTTGGACAAATCACATGAAAAAATGTCCTGTCAAACGTAATAATCAAGACTCAGTTTCGCTAAAAACTTAGCAAAATCTAACCAACTGGATCAATCGGACTATATTCATAAAAATTATAAATAAAAAGTTAACCACTATATTCCTCAGTATAAGCCACAAAGGCACATTACTCTTCTACCATCAGAATCATCGTTCAATGATAATCCTCTCAATCGTAGCAGTGTCAAGAGTAACAGAGTAGTAGTCATAGACCAAGAAACCAACAGAATCAATTTTATCAAAAAAAGAATTAGCTCCTTGAGAGGTTTTTTTTGCACAATAACTTTTTAAAAAATTACCATCCTTGTATGTATTCACCGTTTTCAGAAGATCGTTTTTCCATGTTTCATCAACAATAATTTGTTTATTCTCATCATAATAATCCTTATTGATCTGACCGGTCAAACCTGATCTATCATAGAAAACAGATGTTTGTATACGATATGCTGTATCATAGCTAATCTGTTTATAACACAAAGAAATTTGATCTGGACTCTGGGCTCTAAAATCAAATTCTAATGGACTTGTTCTGCTAAAGTCAAAAGTAAAATGATGCTGATGCCAATTATTAGTGCTGTGAATACCCGCTTGACCAATTAGATCATCTTTGTAATAAACTAGGAAATCTATCCCTCCATATTGTTTAGGAATATCTGCTACTTGTCTACCTGACTGGTAAATAACAGGTCCTGCATAAAGCTGGATCTTCAAATCCTTGGTATCAAAAGAATTTCCAATAACTGTAATGCTGTTTTTATTCATTTGGATATAAAAGAATCCAATAACTATAAGAACAATAAAGAATCCAATAAATTTTTTCATGAAAATATTAATATTTAAGAATGTCCACCGACTTATTTGAGTAATTATCCCATATCATGATTATTGCTTCCTCAATAACAATAAGATAATAACAGGCGCACCTAAAAAGGAAGTCACAATATTGATCGGTAAAATCTGACTATTACCTGGTAGTTGTGCAATAAACTGACAAAATAATAAAACAATCATTCCCAATAGTATACTAGCAGGAATCAGAATGTGATGATTATATGTCTTGAAAAGCATCCGAGCTAAATGAGGGATGACAATGCCAATAAATGCAATGGGACCACAAAAAGCAGTGATAGCACCTGTGAGGATAGCTGTAATAAAAATAACTAGGAATCTAATTTTTAGCAGATTTAGCCCCATACTTCTTGCATAGTTTTCGCCTAGAAGTAAGATGTTTAGTGGTTTTGCCAGCAAAAAGCTACCAACCCAAAATAAGCTACAAATTAGTAGGAGAATTCCTAGAACACTCCAAGATAAGCCACTCAGATTACCCATAGACCAAAAAACAAAACGCTGTAAATCATTAGGAGCACTGAAAAACTGTAGTAAACTCACTAAAGCACTTGTGGCACTCCCGAACATCAGTCCTAAGATTAGTAAAATATTCATGTCTTGGATTCTCCATGCCACAGAGAGAAGTAGACTAAGTACAGCTAATGCCCCCAAACAAGCACCAATTACTAGGCTAGACTCATGCACTTGAGTGATCCATCCCCAGTCTATCAGGTAAGTAGAGCCCATGACTAGTAGAGCAACACCTAAACTTGCACCAGAGCTAATACCTAGTACAAAAGGCCCTGCAATGGGGTTGCGAAAGAAGGTTTGCATCAACAAACCTGCAATGGCTAAACTCCCCCCAGCTAGTAGAGCAGTTAATATTTTGGGTAACCTAAATTCCCAAATAATCATACTATGCTTTGAAGAGGCATGTTCTGAACTCAATAGGGCTGCCCAGATTTCGTGAATGGACAGCTCTACTGAGCCCCATAGAATACTAAGTAGTATTCCTGAGACTAAAAGAGTACATAAAATAAGCCATTTATAAAGCTGCCTTGACTGTTGCATTATTCTAGATTGTCTACTAGGAATTGACTTTAAAACAGCTCAAAGATATATTTTTTTAGCGAACAGAGCTTACTATAGTCCGTGAAGGTTTAGCTTTGCTGAGCACTTCGTGGTTTGCAACTAATTGATAATCATGGTGTAATGATTTTATTATCTTTAATGTGCAATTTCGTAAATCACTGAGTATCAATTAGTAAAATACTAGGCTGAAAGAGATTGATAATTGACAGTACAAACAGACGCTCTGCTTATTTTATATCTAATTCTGATCCAGATAAGGTGTGCATGATTTCATTGGCTAATAAACCGCTTCCTCCTCCATAATGCTGTACAATTCGAATACCAGGGCGTTGAATTGCCAACATACTACGAACACGTTGTTCTGAAATTGAAGAAATCCCCGAACCCAGTAATAATATTTGATATGGAGTTTCGTGACATTTTTCAAAAACTTCAACTTCATTGGTAACACCTTCGCCTTCCCAATTTCCTTCCTTATTGATTAGTCTTAAAATGATATTGAGTGTTGCTGGATTTTTGCTGTAAACAAGAATTTTGATAGGATTTTTCATGATTGTAGATAAGAATTTTAATTAGATTTGTTAGGTTGATGTAGTTGAGTTGGTATATTACTCTGGCTAGCTACCTAGATAGAATAGTATAAGAGCTTTGAGAGATGCTCAATAAAACTAAAAATTAACGAATTATCACAAATAACAATCATTTTTTCTTTTGGTTCTACCTAATAATCAGAATAATCCTTAGGGGCGTATAGATTTTGTTTTCAGAACGTAACCTATACTAATTCCAGCCCAATGATTGAATCTTTGTAGATTATAGTTTGCGATCATGGGAGTATAAGCGATCCTTAGGAAGAAACCTCCACCTGGTTTGTGAAAACGGTAACCTCCAGACAAGAATGCAAAATTACTGATATCTGACCCTTTGGCTAGGGTGGTGTGTATAAATCCAAATTCAATATGATGGTTCTTTTTTCCCAAAATTCCTATCAATCCTGTAGGAAAACTCACCGAAAGATCAGAGGATAGATTTGCAAAAGGAACAAAACCAAGTCCTACACGACCAGCTAGCCGTAGATTGGAATGTTGAGCGATTACATATTCGTAATTCATAGAACCAGCAATCCCTGCTCCCCCGATTTCTGTATAAAAAACGTGACGAGAAGCCAATCCAAACTTATAGATTGCTTTGTGAGAGTAATTAATAGTATAATTGAGCCCAATACTGAATACACTATTGTATAGTTGATCTTGTTTTCGTACAGGTTGGAATCCTTGTCTGTAGCTTAACTCAATACTAAATCCATCTGCAAATTGTAGTCCTCCTCCCAAGATAAATCCATAATCAAAGGGATTAAACTCATCTTTAAGATCTTCATGTCGGATACGCTGTTTTGAGAAGTTTTCAATCTTCCCATCGTCATTCAATTCAATAAATCGTTGATTGGTATATGCATTGGTCAAGAATGAAAAATAAGTTCCAAACCGAAGGTAGATAAAGTTTTTGTAAGTGTATTTGAGTGTAGTTGGGATATAGATATGATGATGAGACAAACGTTCTCGAATACGAAAACTATCTGTTTTAATCCTATCAATTCCTCCTGATAGAGAATAATTTAGATGACAATCTAAGTAGAGCCCTTTGTAGAGGTTGACACTGACAAAGCCCCCCACAGTCGGACTAAAAAAAGGTCGGTAGCGAGTGGTGTCCAACCCCTGCTTATTGACCATACGAGTTAGGTTAAAACCTCCACTAAAACCATACTGAATCTTATTTTGAGCTGATAGTGTGCCATAAGCTAGTAATAACAGGCAAAAAAATATAAAAATAGATTTCTTAGACATTGCAATGTGTATATTTTGGGGCATAATGATAAATATCATGGAGCCGTCCGAGCTAGTTTAGGTGCTCAAACCACCTCAATAAAAAAGGTATAGTTGGGGGAGTCTCTAGTGAGTATTGGAATAAAGGAAAAGTCTAACTTATTTTGATTGACGAAATAATATAAGTTATGTTGCGAGAATTAAGGGTTTTTTTGTCAAAAAGTCAAGTTTTATTTAATTAAACATTCTAATAATTTTTGTTCCCCTATATAAGCCTCTAGTAGATCACCTATAACTATGGGACCAACTCCCTTTGGTGTTCCTGTGTAGATCAAGTCTCCAACCTGTAGAGTGAAAAAAGAAGAGATATGGGCAATGAGTTGATCAAAGGCAAAAAGCATATTTTTTGTATTACCTATCTGAACCTGTTGTCCATTTTTATTCAAAGAAAAAGAAATAGACTGATCGGCTGCTTTGCATTTTTCTACATCAATAAAATTACCAATGGCTGCAGAATTATCCCAAGCCTTTGCAATTTCCCAAGGATGGCCTTTTTCTTTACATTTTGCTTGAATATCTCTAGCCGTAAAATCTAATCCTACACTGATTTGTTGGTAATATTTGTGTGCAAATTTAGGAGCAATATGTTTTCCCTGTTTGCTAATCTTCAAGACTAACTCTACTTCATAATGTATATCTTTTGAGAAATCAGGATAATACAAAGGACGGTTATCCTTGAGTAGCGCCGTGGAAGGTTTCATAAACAATAGAGGAGCTTTGGGAATTGGGTTATCGAGTTCTTTAGCATGAGCTGCATAATTTCTTCCGATACAAATTATCTTCATAATAAGGTAACTTTTTTGATTATTTTACGTAAATAAATAAGCAAATAAATTAGATTAAACTCTAAAAATGCCAATCTAGATGAGCTTAGTCAATCAAACAACATTGTTCCCATCCAAGACCGAACTGGAAGGTTTTGAAAAAAATCAGGTTAATATACAATTGATGAATCAATTAGCAAAAAATGCAGGTGCTATTTCAGACATAGACTTCCAAATTTTATTAAAAAAGCATCAACTTTTTTTAGAAACAGGAGGAGAAGTTTATGCTTGGAAGCAACTTTTGTCTGATACCATTACCCGACTGACAATGGCTATTCCTAAGAAATTTATTAATGGATCGGAAGGACGTTTTTTTCATTTGTTGTATGGTAATTTGAGTTCAGTCAACTTGGAAGGATTAAACTTATCGTTTGCTTGTTTGATTGGATTGTATGCACCAAGACATTCTTTTGTGGGGAGTCAGTTGCGTAATGCCTGTATCACGGATGCCGATTTACGTGGAAGTGATTTTTCTAACTGTAACTTAGAGGGAACAATTTTCTCCAGATCAGATTTGAGAGGAGCGATCTTCAATCAAGCCAATTTAAACCAAAGTAATTTTGAAAATTGTGTATTAGATCAAGCTAGTTTTAAAAACTGTACAACGAATCAGGCTATCTTTACCAATGCAAGTCTAAAAGAAATCAGCTATTAAGGAAAAGAGCTGAGTTATCTTACGACAGCTCAGCTCTTCAGTATATTACTACATTCCTAGTAATTGGTAATGATAATTCGTCGATTCCTTAAATTCGAGCCAAACCCCAAAGGGTTCAGTAAACCTAAAATCTACGAACTATTTTGGTAAAGAATCTACATTAAGACCTACAACATAGTTTACCAATAAACAAAATACGATAAATGCAACTAAAAGTTTAAGCAAGAAACTAAATCTAGCCCCACCTTGCGCATGTTTTTCATGTCCGCCCATGTCAATATAATTTTATTAGTTTAGTTAGAAGTTTTCACAAAAACTACGTTCTTAGAATAGAACATCAACAAATTTAAGGTATTTGCTTCGAAGAACCTATATTTTGTCTCTTTTCGAGCACAAAATAAAATAAATCTGAATAAGAAAAAAGCTTGTAAGAGTTTATCTCTTACAAGCTTTCTATTTTATAGGGATTCGTGCGAAGTACTAGCTATACTAAATTAGAAAGCTGCATAGCACCAATCATTCGAGTCATATCAATACTACCGGTAGAACGAGGGAAGAAATTTAGGCTTAAGAAGTCTTCTAGTTCATTGATTACACGCTCTTTTCCAAACAAATGGAACAGACGCTGTGCATAAGTACCTTGCTCAATGTTGAAAAAAGATTTGCGCATCAGCTCTTTATCACAACCACGTTCAGCAGAACGAATCGTGTCCATTCCATGTAATAAAACATTCACCTGATTGGACATCAAAGAATTCTTTTCATCGCGTTTCATATTCCATAATGGATTGGTATACTCTGGGAAGTTTCTCAAGAAGAATACTGCTCCACGCTCTTTTCCAATTACATCTTCTTCTTCCTCTTCTAATTCCACTACACCATATTTACCTGCAACATCCAAGTAGTTTTCATTAGGGAATGAGCTAACCTCACCAAAACCTAAAAACTCTAACAACTCAGCTTCTAGTTGAATCATATCATTAATTCCACCATGCATCGCAAATTCGAAAGTAGGAAAGATCAAAGCATGACGACCTTCTACTGGATTGGGCTTGTTGCGGTAACTAGTGCTTAGGCAGAAAAAGCCTGAAGCATCAGGATTGTTTAATAACTCTTGCTCCAACCACATTTGTCCAGTCTGTGGCAAAGGCCAAACTTTCCCTACATAGTTGTAGGTAGTTACTGTTTTGGGGTCTTCACATGCTGCTAAAATACTCAAGCGGTTCTGAGTGTGTACTTCCAAAAATCCTCTTTCCTCAAAAAAAAGTCTCATCTTCTTTACAATAGGAGAAAACAAATGAGGTTCAATGCTTGGGTATAGACTAGATGATGTTGTTTTTTTGTTCAAGTCTTCTTTTAGCAATGGATTTGCAGTCATGATTTGTTTTTTTGATTAGATATTATCACGGTTTGTTAATTCTTTTGCGACACTACCTATTTTATTAGAATAAAATTTCTAAGATAGAACCTTATCTCAATAAAGCCACGTGTAAACCTAAATACTTGATTGTAAACTTTTTTTAAAGATAAAGTACATTGATTTGGCGCAAATATACATTAGTGTTCACAAGTAAGGCAAGTTTTTTAAAAAAATTAACATTAAGTTAATTTTAGCAAATTTGAGCAGCCAACAAAAAGTAGGTTTGCCTGTACAAAAACAGAATTAAGGTATTATCTTTATCCAATAAACCAATAAACATTTTTATGCGGAAAATAACTAAAATTCTAGCTTTAACATTTTGCTTAAAATTAATAAGCACAGGGCTTTGTGCTCAAATCGAAAGGATTGTAGGAATAGGTAGTTTTTATTCTTTTTTAGCAAAAACACCTAGCGATAATTCTGTTAAGACACTATATCTACAAGATGTAGAAGCTCTGCAAAAGGATTGGGATCGATTCTGGAAGATATTAGATAAAAATCACCCTGCTTTAGAAAAAATATATCTTGAGGACGTAAACCTAAGAAAATTAGATCCTACTATTAGTCAATTAAAACTCAAAGGGTTTTATTTTGAAACACACTATGTAGAGTCTGATTTTTATTTGGAAGGTTTGGAACATTTGGAAATGATAGAGTTTTTTTCTTTAACCTTATTCAAACAACAAGAAAAAATATTGGATTTATCACTCTATGAAGATTATTATTTAAAGGTGGTAACGGAAGAAGCAGTAGCCTATGAGCAAATGCTAAAGGATTTAAATAAATTAAATATTTTAGTCAAGGATATTTCCATAAGCCTATACACAGATCAGCATAAGTCATTTTCAATTGATTATCTTAATTTATTTCCTAATGTAAAAAAGCTGGATATAAAAGGAGGAATTAAAGAGCTTCCACAAGGGATAGAGAACATGCAATTTCTAGAGAAATTATATATCAGTAGCAATATTTTGAATGATCAAGGTATTAGGTATTTGAGTGCTTGTCCTAAGCTCCAAGAAATCACCTTGTATATGAATAATGATAGAATCCCAGAATCTTTGAGTTCATTAAAATCGCTTAAGAAACTTAATATTTATGGTGGAATCCCTGATAAAGATTTAGCTGCTATCAATTGGGCAAAATTTGAAACTGTAGAGGAAATATCATTAGGTGGTTATGATTATTATGACCGTTCCAAAACTACATGGACTTTCCCTAGTTATTTAGCTGCCTTGCCGCAACTTCAAAAATTAGCTCTGTCCATAGATACCTTGTCTTTTAGCCAAGTTAGTAAGCATCTAAAATGGCCTAAGTTAACTACTTTGGAAATGGATATAAAGGAGATGAATAAAAATTCTGCACAACTGGAATCCGATTATGGTTTAGGAGCAATTACTGATTTGACTATTAGATTCGACAATCTTGCTAAAGAAAATCAAGAGTTTATTTTGCAACGATGTCCAAATCTGAAATCATTATCCATAGATAGTTATCATCATAAATTACTGGATTTATCTGAGAACTTAGGCAAATGGATTCAACCAGAGTTTTTGTCGATTACTGTTCCTAAATTAAGGATTAATAATGCTGATGCTTTTGAGAAACTGAAGGAATTAGAATTATTGGTAATATATCCCGTCCAATACAAATTAGCTGTAGCTAAAAAAATAGCTCCCAAATTATCACGGTTGACAGTTTCTACTGAAAGTTTATTGAGTAAGAATAATCTTTTATTGTATCCCAATCGAAAATTGAATTATTTGAAAGTCGAAGCTGGTGGTTATTCAGACAATCTATTAGGAATAGAAAATTGGGTAGAACACCCAATCCATGTAGATTCTCTAGAAATAAATACTTATCAAAATGTAATTTTTCAAGCTGACTTGGCACAAAAAATTCCTAATCTCAGTTATTTTGAAATTGACGGAACTAACATACAATGGCCTGATTCTGTTCAAATTTTTAAAAAACTAAAAACATTTGTTGCAGGAAGAGGAATTGCAGAAAAAACAGATTTTTTCAAGCGACAAATACAGGTAGGTTTAGATAAATTAGTTGTTTACAGTGGATATCGTTGGAGCAAAAAAAATACCTTCCTACTAAGTTCTATTTTTGACAAAAAAGGTCTTGGTACACTAAAAGAGTTAGATATATATTCTTCTAAAAATTTATCAGGATTAGCCTGTTTAAAAGAGGCGAAATCGCTAAAAAGGCTAAAAATAGACCATTCACTACATAGAAAAATAGACAAGGATTTAAGCTTTTTAGAGGAATTGACAGAATTAGAGTTTTTGTCCGTAGAACACATAATTCGACCTGAAAGTCAGTTGCCGAAGAAATTGGGGAGTCCTAAACTTAAAACCTTAATTTATTATGGATTTGATGAAGAAGCGTTTTCTGAAAAAGAAAACGAATTTCTAAGCTTGTATGCAAAAAGTACAAAGCTAGACAGGTTGGATTTAAATTTTGTTAATAACAATGGCATTGGGACAAAGGTACTTAAAGAATTATCTCAGTCACTCAAGCATTTATCTCTATGTTGTCGTAATTATAATAAATGTTTATCCAAACAAGTTGTTGAAAATATATTTAATGGGCTTGATCTACAGAACTTAGAAACGCTAAGTTTAGAGTTTTTAGTCAAACCAGAAGTTAATTCAATTCTGATTTCTAAGTTCCCTAAACTCAAAAAGGTCAACTTGTTAGATGAAAATATTGCTAAGAGGTTGCAGGCAGCAAAGCCTAATTTAGTCGTTAATAAATTAGACTATTATCCTGAACCAGAGCTTGAGGAAGAAGTTGAAGATGAAATTTTTAAAATCCCAATAGACATTAATGCTAAACAACAATTTGTGGTTTATTCTTACCTAGATAGTCTACAAAATAAGGTGATTAGTACAGATGAAGATACTCTAAAAGCACATCTGTTTTCTTCTTACAGGCATATAAAAAGTGATGATATTCAAGAAGTAGTAAAAAATAAAAAGCAACTTGAACATTTATACTTTAACCAAAGATGGAATCCTATAATTTGGGATATAAATTGGAGCGAAACCAAGCTAAAATCTTTATTTGTAAATGGTTTTAGTCCATACCAATTGGAGAAAAAATCTGAAGTTTGGAGTATAGAGACTTTAGCCTTTAGAAACATCTATATCAACAAAGATAGTGTGGCATTATGTTTAGGACAACGCACTGATTATGTACTTGATATTGCTGAGCAACATCGAGATATTAGAGCAGTTTATTTAGAGAGTATAGGTCGATATCCACAAGCAAAAATCGAAGCTTTACAAAAGCTACCCAAATTGGAAACCTTGCATCTAAAATACGATTGCCATCAAGATGTAGACGCTCTTTTGAAAGTTGTTAATCGCTTAGATAGGCTCAAGGTCTTGATATTAGAATTAGAGGAATGTGTAGATTATAATCAAAAACAAGTTGTTGATCTTTCTCTCTTAGAGGATTTAAAAGAGTTGGAACAATTAGAATTGCGCTATTCTAATGCAAATCTAGAGATTAAACCAACAAATAGACTAAGAACTTTGGAAAGCTTTATTTTAGAAGCGAAAACGGTTAGTAATTTAGAGCAATTTGAGTTTCCTGCCGATTTAGAGAAGTTGCTTATCAAGGCTCACACAAGGATTAAAATATTACCTGAAAATTGGACGAATTCGCCTAAAGTCAAGCAGTTGAGTATTTGGGGAAGTCAGGTAAACGCACCATTTGAGGAATTGAGTAAGGCTTATCCTAACTTGATCTCTTTGGATTGGAGCGATGGCAAAATAGAAAATCTTAGTGATGCTATTTTAACTTTTAAAAAGTTAGCGACCTTGAAATTGAATCGTTGTGGGAAAGCTCTAGATCTTTCTCTTCTAGCCAAAATGCCAACGCTTCGTCATTTGGAATATGGGCAAGCTTCTACTGCAAGTACAGGATATTTGAAGAGAATTTATCAACTACAACAATTAGAGTTTTTGCGTTTGGGATTGGCAGATGCTATTTTTGATAATGGTGATATATCTATATCTTTGTCTAAGCAAAAAGACTTTAAGTTAAATTTGAGGAAGCTACCTAATTTAAAAGGATTCAGTGGATCTAAACGGATGGAAATAGACTTTAAGTTTACAGTGAAAAGCGTTGAAAATTTGAATGTTCTGGAGTTGGATAATTTTAATCTAGATGAGCTCGGTAAGCTTCTACCTAAAACTCAAAATCTAAGCAAATTGTCTTTGTATTCAGACAATAATATAACTCGTTCTGTGGATGATCTTATTCTGATGGTTGAACAAAACAAAGAGCTACAAGAGTTAAATCTAGATTTGACCAATCAGTATGATAAGATTCATAATTTATGGAAATTTAGAAAATTGGATCGTTTAGGTTTACGTTTTCCTAATCAATCTGAATGGGAATATCGTTTTGATTTAAAATACAGACGTATGGGATATGAAAATCATTTTCTAAAGACTTATCTCCATCGTCCTTACTTACAGATTCAGTGGTTTAAGTAGTTGTAGTAGACTTAGAACATGTTCTTATATTCTTAAACAATTTCATGGAATATATGAGATAAGTGTATCTTTGGATTTTTGAAGATAGACAATTGTATTTAAAATTAACAAGAAACTATGTCAGCTAAATCACCAGAGTTAAGTGAAGCAAGAAATAATAAATTAAAACTAGTAGCCAATAATCGACAGAATGATTTGACACTTATTCTAGATGGTTTGCATGATCCACATAATATTGGAGCGATTCTACGTTCTTGTGATTCGGTAGGAGTGCGTGAGATTTATGTTATTCAACAACCCAATAGCAACCAAGCTTTGCAGTTACGATTAGGCAAACGTAGTTCTTCAAGTGCGCATAAATGGGTGGATACTCATGTATACACAAATGTAAAAGAATGCGTAGCTGCTGTTCGCCAAAAATATTCTACCATTCTTAGTACGCATTTGAGCGAAGAGGCCAAATCTCTTTATGATTGTGACTTGGCAGCTTCTGTAGCTTTGGTTTTTGGGAATGAACGGGATGGTGTGAGTAATGAGCTGCAAGCTTACGTGGATGGTAATTTTATTATTCCACAAGTGGGTATGGTTAATAGTTTGAATGTTTCTGTGGCTTGTGCTGTGAGTTTGTATGAGGCTTATCGCCAACGAGAGTTGAATGGTAATTATGTACATACTGTGGATGAACTCAATGCTGTGGAACATCCTAAACAGGACTTGTATGAGGAATATACTAAGCGTGCTCAACAGCGTTTTACAGGTGGGAAACGGTAGAAATTTTTATTTTTTATTAGCGCAGAGCTAACCTCGAAGAGCTCTGCGGAGCAAAAGGTCTGCGCTTTAGATAGATGTATTTCGTATCTAGAACGAAGGTCGATAGTCCTTAGCCAAATAATATTCTGATTTATTCATCATAAATATTCATTCGATTATTCAGTAGAATGCTATGGTGTGCTTGAATCATTGCTTTGAGCTGAGCTTCTAAATCTTCCTTGGCTTCTGCAATATCAGGCTCGTATTCTAGATTATGAATCAAATTGTGTGTCAAAGTGTAATCCTTTTGATAATCATAAATCCCGATGCTTTTCTCTCCATCAAAACGCAATAGATACTGTTCGCCAGTTATATTATAAACCTCTGCATCATAGATATAATTGTAACTTTTGGTGATTGTAGTATCAAAAACAGATTGCCCTAGAGCAAAATACTCTTTAGGATAATTCAGATAATCCATCACAGAAGGTAAAATATCCAGCTGCTGACAAATGCGTTGAGTGCTCTGCTTGCGCAAACTTGTATCTGTTGGATGATAAAAAGCAATGGGAATAGCATAGCGACCAGATTGGGAGAAATAATAAGGTGATTGCGCCATGCCGATATGATCTGCTGTGATAACAAATAAGGTATTGGAATACCAATCTTCTTTTTGAGCTTGCTCAAAAAAGTGCTTTAATGCATAATCTGCATAACGAACCGACCTCCACAATTTTTTATCCTTAGGATATAGTTGTTCGAATTCCTTTTCTACATTGTAAGGATGATGTGAGTTGATACTAAAGAAACAAGCAAGGAAAGGATTTTTGTAGGTTCGAATCTCATCTAGCATATAATCATAAAAGAAGCGATCCCAAATTCCCCAAGTACCATCATAATGCACTTGCTCATCATAATTTTGTGTTTCTTGAAAAGTTTCTAAACCATGATACTTATCAAAACCTGCAATGGGCGCAAACTTATCAAAATCCATTGTCCCGATAGTTCCTCCATGAAAAAAGCTTGTCGTGTAACCTTCTTCCTTTAGTAGTTCCCCAATACCGACTAAATTGTTGGTGCTGTAAGCCGAAAACACAAAAGGATCTTCCATCAAAGATGGAAAACCTGCCGCAATAGAAACAACACCTTGCGAAGAACGCAAACCATTGGCATAGCCTTGTTCGCAAAGCCAACTTTCTTGTAAGAGTGAATCTAAAAAAGGAGTATATTTTTCTTCTTTTGGGTTGTAATAGTCTATGTATTCTTTCCCCATACTCTCCAGAATGATCAGGACTACATTATGTCGTTTAAATTCTTCTGAGGAATTGGGTTGATGTAAAACAGGAACACGTTTCTCTAGAGTAGCTTTATCTAAGTAGTTTTTCTCTTCAATATGCTGTTGCTGAAAAGACATAATCAATCCCAAACTAGCATTAGTCACCAAAGGTGCATAGAGAGGACTGCTTACATAAGTCAAGCTGGTATGTGGAGTAACTGGACGTAACTGAAGACCACCACGCATTCCAATAAAAATAAAAGGTATACTTATGAGTAGTATAATAGATTGATACATAGGGCTTTGTTTGTAATCTCCTAAGTCACTGTGTGTTTTTCCATATAGATAGAATAGAAAGCCCATGAGAAAGGTAAAAGACAAGAAAAACCACCAATATTCAGCTATAAATTCAGGTAATAAGGTGCCTGCATCATGATTCATACTAAAATCACTACGCAAAACTCGCCTAAAGGCAAATGGAAAGTAAACAGCATCACTAAATTCCAAGTGCTCTCATTTTATTTCAGTAAAACGTTTTGATTGATTCAATGCAACTCCGCGAATAAAGATGATTGAAACCAATTAAACT
>JAKVCT010000074.1 GCA_022448995.1 Saprospiraceae bacterium | reverse complement strand
CATAGACTCAGGTGTCAGATCAGTTATATACGTATTAAACCCAACAAAAGAAGCTAATCGACCACGCTGGTTATTCAAATCAATAGTAGTGGTTCCTAGAGGGATATTCTTAATATTGAAGTATATATCATAATTTTGATAGGTAACCGAAACACGAATATATTCGTATGTTCCAGCCTGTACTTCAGAAATAGGGAGCTCAAAGAAAACTTCACCTTCTTTTTTTACAATAGCTTGATCAAAATCAATAGCATTAGTTCCACCAGCATTGGTTTCCGCTCCTTTATAAACAATAGATCCTTCTCCAATTGAGGTAAATTGATTGGGAACGAGTTCTATAAAATGGGCACTTAGTCCGTGAAAAGTTGGATTCTGTGCAGCACGACCACTAGCTAGGGTAGAGGGCTGACCCAGTTCATTTAGACGTTCTTGATTGGGATCAAATTTTAATTTAAATCTAAGTTTATTTGTATTGTTATTGGCAGAAGGATCATCCTTTTTACAAGCACTAAAGCTAGTTAGAGTGATGATGTAAAGACATAGATAGAAAGACCATTTTTGCATAATAAGAGTATTTTGAAATTTGAAGGGACTGTTTAAGTAATAGTTCGTAGGTTTTTAGACCATAACTACTATACCTAAGATTAGACCAGTTTATGATCTAAGGATAAGGAACGAAAGTAATTAAATAAATTGTATGAGATTTCAATACTTATTTTGCACTTTACATTGAATTGTCGATATTGTTAAGAGAAAACTATTTCTAAGCATTTATTAAGAGATTATTACAAGATGAAGTTGTTTAAGAATTAGATTTAGTGCAGAAATTCAGAGGATTTTACTTCGTAGAGCCTTTCAGGGTTAACTGTGTTGAGCTCTTCGAGGTTTATTCAATTTGAGCCTCTTTTAGCTTCGCTGAGCACTTCGTGGTTTTGAGTCGATAGCCGCTCTGCGGTCAGAGGCGAAGCCGACTAGTGGTCAGCTTTGCTACCACCAGTGCTATCGGCAATAAAAAAGGCGATAAAGTGGATAAAATCAATGATTTTGATGCGATGAAGATAATTTTTAAACAACTTCGATATGTACTTGATCTTAAAAAACTCCATCTACTTACTTGCTTAAAGGTTAAGAAATAGATTATAAGTAGATAGCCACAATTAATTTGTATTTAACCCCGAAGGGCTCTACGAAGTAAATTCAATCAGCCTTTTAGCTTCGCTGAGCCCTTCGGGGTTATTATAAAATTAATTATGTCCACCTACTTACTTAGAATTAATAGCATTAAAACTCAAGAGATAAACCATGAATGATGATAAGATTATTGGACGTTACGTAGAAAAAATGATAACTATCCAGCGTGCTCGTGAAGAGGAGCCGCTGACGGAAGAAGAACTCAAAGAAATTGCTTTCTCTGTAGGGATGAGTGAAGCAGATTGGCAGGCTTCACAAGAAGTATTACTCCGACATCTGCAAACGGGTAGTGCACATCTCAAAGCAATGAACTGGAAAGATGCACAAAAAGAATTTGATCAAGCAGTTGCATTGAGCCCCTACAATGAAGACGCTTTGTATGGTTTGGCAAAAGTGCATTACGAGCTTTATAAGCAAACAGGTGAGGATAAACATTCTGATTTGAGTGCAGAATATGCAGGACGTGCTTTAGTAAACAAAAATACGAAATTGGATACAGCTTCTATTAAATTATTAAAAAATCTCAGACAAGCTGCTACCCAACAGACTATGAAGCAGAAGTCTCGAAAACGTTCTATGTTAGTTCTTGGATCTTTGATCGTTATTGTGTTGTTAGGAAGTTATTTTATGCTTTCAAGCACGGTGAATGCTGTAGCTGAAAAAGTAGAAGCGCAATGGGCACAGGTAGATAATGTCTATCAGCGTCGAGCAGACTTGATTCCCAAGATGGAAGCGATTTTGAATGCTGCAGGAAGTAATCAGAAGCAGCAATTGGAAAAAATAAAAGCATTGACTAAAGAATTAGAAGGGCTGAAGGATAATAAACAAGCTTATTTTAAAAAGCAGCAAGAAATTGGTCAGATCATGAATAAACTGACTGCAAATCTAGGAGCTACTAGTGAATTATCAGGAGAAAAACTACAGATGTTGATGGTACAAGTAGAAGGTTCGGCCAATCGTATTGCTCAAGAGCGCAGGAAATATAACGAAGCTGTACAGAAATATAATAATAAGATTGGGAAATTTCCTTATACAGTATTAGGCTACTCTAAAAAAGAATACTTTGAAAACAATGCTGTACAAAACTAGACGAAGAGATGTAAATGTTGACATTTCACATTAGAGGATATCTAAATTTATGCTCTTAAACAAACTAATTCATGGAAAAGATCACCCCGCTAACAAAAACAAAACTTCGCAGAATTACTTTTTGGACCAAATACTCTAGTATAATAGGAATGATAGTAGTCATTCTTTGCGGATGCACTGCTTGCTCACCTGCATTATCTACCTTTTTTCTTAAGGGAGGACATCCTAGAGAAATAAAAATAGCTTTTTACTTGCTCTTTTTTGCTACTATTTGGAGTATGTTTAGTGTTATTGCCTATTTTCGATTATTCCAAGCATCTAAAAACTTTAGCGGTTATGATACAAGCGGTTCTTCTGAATTCTTAGTTAGTGCTTTTAAGCATATAGCTAGTTTTTGGAAGTTTTTTACGATTTCTTGGATTGTAATTATCATTACAATATTGTTTTTCTACAGCATATTCGTCGCACGATAATTAAGAAAGAATTAGTATGAAGATAAGTTCTAAGACAAAAAAGCAACTCAAAAAAATGATTTTTTGGATGCGTTTTTCCACAATATCTGCTTTGACAATTATTATTATAGGTTGGTTGATCAGTTGGAGTCCGATCTTGACTTTGTATATGGAGGCAAATCAGCAAAGAATTTCTATTTTTAATTTTAGTAATGTAGAACTTGGTTTTGCATTTACTAGTCTTGCACTATCTTCTATTATCGCTATTAGTGCTGTTTATGCTTTTGTGCTTTTATGGAAAGCTTCTAACTTGTTTGATCAATATGAGGATACAGGAATAATACGATTTATAAACACTGGATTCAAGCTTTATTCGCGTTTTTGGAAGCATATAGGATTCACCTTAACGATAGGTTTACTGGGATTTATAGGTCTTTTCTTTTTATATGTGCTGTAGCAAATTTGTGAGGTCTTTGGAAAATTTAGTCTTATAGAGTTTAGGTAAGTAGGGCTGCTTAGAACGGTAGTTTTTGAGAATGGACTCAGAATAATAATTTTTATTATAAATAGTATTCCTTGGTTACTAGAGTTTATTATGAATGGAGTTGTATAGGGCTCTACGCAGTTAAATCCTAAAAGGCTCAACATAGTTAGCTCTTCACCATGAGAATATTCTTCTTTATGAGGGTACATTGATATTTTATGACGGCGCATTAAAATACGCCGCTGCAATTTGATATTTTTTATGCCGCTGCAAAATCAAAAAAAGAGCTACAGCAGAGCTCAGCGAAGGCTGTTAGCCCTTCGCCATATATACGAAATATCCATTTGAAGCGCAGCCCTTCAGCTCTGTGCCAATAAAATACTTAGCTAATTAACTTATAAAAGTTATATTACAGACTACGTAAGTAGATAGCCACAATTAATTTGTATTTAACCCCGAAGGGCTCTACGAAGTAAATTCAATCAGCCTTTTAGCTTTGCTGAGCCCTTCGGGGTTAACTGCGTTGAGCTCTTCGAGGTTTGCGCTGCACTTCGTTAAAAAGCCTCGTGATAGCGGTGGTGGCAGCAGAGCTCGCCACTAGTCGGCTTCGCCTCTGACCGCTTCGCGGCTATCCCTACGTTTAGCTTCGCTGAGCCCTTCGGGGTTTTCGCCTCGTTCAGCATCAAAAATTCTTGTGAATTATTATAAAATTAATTACGTCCACCTACTTAGAGTTTATTATTCTTGTTATAAAGGGAACTTTTTTGTCTAAATAAGACTATTTAAGCTGTAAAAAAGAACAGCCCAGTAAAATAATCCTAAATATTTACTTAAAAAAATATTTCATCTATCATGAAAAAAGACCTACCTATTGATTATGTTTCGATTAACAAAAAATCATGGAATGAACGTACAGCCATTCACCTGACTTCTGATTTTTATGACAATGAAAGCTTTATACAAAGTAACCGAAATTCCCTCAATACTATCGAACTAGATCTTTTAGGAGATCTGAGTAATCAGTCTGCTCTGCACCTACAATGCCATTTTGGACAAGATACTATTTCCTTGGAACGTCTAGGTGCGACAACAGCTATTGGTGTAGACTTATCTGATGAAGCGATCAAAGCGGCACAGATGCTAGCCCAACAAACCCAATCTAAGGCAAAGTTTATTTGCTGTGACTTGTATGACCTACCTCAACACCTTGACCAAGAATTTGACCTTGTATTTAGTTCTTATGGAACGATTGGCTGGTTACCTGACTTGGATAAATGGGCTCAATTGATCCATAAATCTCTCAAGAAAAATGGACGTTTTGTATTTGCAGAATTCCATCCTGTGGTTTGGATGTTTGATGATAATTTTACGCATATCAAGCATAATTATTTTAAAGAACTCCCTATTTTGGAAGAAACTGAAACGTATACAGATAGTCATACCGAGGTAATTAAACATCAATCTGTAAATTGGAACCATAGCTTAGGTGAGGTTCTGTCTAGTTTACTAAAAGTAGGACTGCAATTAGAGTTTTTTCAAGAATATGACTATTCACCTTACACTTGTTTTGATCATGTAAAGGAAGTAGCTCCCGGAAAATTTTGTATCCCACATATCGGTCAAAAAATTCCTATGGTTTATGCATTAGTCGCTCGTAAAACGTACTAAAACCAAACATCTCTAGCTTTGCACTAATAAAAAAACGAAGCCAAATATATATTATTTGGCTTCGTTTTATTGAGCTATCTTTTAATTTATAGCCCCTTTTTTAAAAGCGTATTTTAGCAGAATACTTATACTCCTAAAGCTTAATTCTTAATCACTCTTTTTGTCTTATATCCGATCTCCTGATTTCCAACCTTTACCGTATACATACCCGGTGTATAATTTGTTAGATTCACAGAATAAGTATTATACCCTTCATGTAGACCTAAATTATCGATATGTTGCATCCTGCGTCCCCAAACATCATAGATCTCAACTGTAATGGCACCAGCCCCCATGGAATAGAAATTTATATCTAAGTTACCCTTGGTTGGATTTGGATAAACCATCAATCGATCGATTGCTTCTCCCCCAGTTCGTATATGTGCCAAATCACAAATATAGGACTCTGTACCATCGAGTTCTATTCTAGATAAACGATAGTAATAATTGGTTCCTGCCCTAATTTCAGTATCTGTATAAGAATAATTACGTCCTATATTAGTGTTTCCTTTAGAAGCAACCCAAGCTATTTGTTCTGCATGTCCACTTTGATCCAAACGCTCAATCATAAAACCTTCATTATCTTCTTCAGCATCAACATACCAATCTAAGACCACTTGATTATTTTCTTCTTTGGCCTTAAAATCATTACACTCCACTGATAATAAAGGACAAGTAACACTAACTGTTCTAGAAGCCATACAACCTCCCATAATTCCCGTACACGTGTATACCGTATTGGTAGCAGGAGAAGCCATTGGATCATAAGCATCATCTCTGTTCAGACCCAAAGAAGGTGTCCAAGTATAATGATCAGTATATTGCTGAGTAACAGGTATACCTGTTGCTGGAGTTACCGGACAGAACCCAAAGTAAGTATTTGGTCGGTTGGATGTTGTTGCCGGACCAGACAAATTACAGCCAGCAGGCCCATTATCTTGATAATCGTAGATTACAGAGGTAAATGTAGTAGTTGTATAACGAACATCGTCATCTGAAGTGTATGAAGAATTATTAAAACAGACCTCAACATATAAATTGGAAACACCATCCCACATATAAGGTGTGTTGAATATATGAGTATTGATCCCTGTAGAAGTTGTCACTGTTCCATTAAATACCACATCTGTTACTGTAGGAAAAGTAGCAGGCATAAAGGTAGCATTCGTACATCCCATGCGTATGGTGAAATCAGCGTAAGACTGTGTACTTCCTTTGGAACTTACATCAAAAGCAAGACTATTGATCAAGCCCTCACTTAATCCCAATGCAGTTAACTCTGCTGCAGTGTACAGATAAACCACTCGACCATCATGCCAGTATCCTTCATAGGGTGTACCTGTTCCTGTAGTTAATGTTCCTGTGCCTGCTTGATACGTGGCAGTAGCCCCCGAACAAGCTGTTGTTGCATCTAATCCACAGACCCCACCACTAGGAAAAGTAGTTCCTGTAGGCACTGGTAAGGATAAATCTGCACTTTGCACACAAGAGAAATCTGTACAAAAATCTACCGAAGCACTACTATTTACCGTTAAGGAAACTATTCCATCATTATTCCATGAATTCCAGTTTGCCATTGGTATTGTTACAGTATTACAAAATGCTGTTGTTGCACAATCAATATATCCCGCGGCAGAACTATTATAAGATCCCAAGTTAACACCGCCTTCTCCAATGATATCAAAAAACTCAACACTAGGTGTACCATAATCACCTGTCATACAGATATTAATTGTTACATCGTTAATTGCATCCTGAGTTGTAGAATAAGTCAAGCTATGTGTACCACCTGCTATATTATGACACAAAGGAAGTGTCTGATCAGGTGTAAACGTTGCTACATCCCCTACAGTATCTACTAAAACGCCATCAATAAACATCTCTGCACGCAACTGAACAGCTGGATCACCAGGACAAAAATTCACCGTTGTTGGGTTCATATTCATCATGACTATTCGTTCAGAAATATTAGCAGTATCTGTTCCTACACAACTTCCACTACTTGCTGTAAATGTACAAACATAATCTATAGGTCCCGAAACATTGATAGCTACAGGATTAGGAATATTAGGATCTGACAAACCTGTAGTTGGACTCCACTGATATGTACCAGCCACCCCTCCCGAATTAGCTACAAGCTGTATATCAAAAGGGAACTCATTGGTACACAAGGTAGTATCACCAGTTGTAATCTGTACAAACCCCGTTGTATTAACCGTAAAACCGAGTACCTGGGTACCGGGTACAGGACAAGCATCGTCTTCTATTAATACAGAAAAATTATAGGAGGATAAAGGAACTAGAGGTACAGGCCAAGTTACATGCAAGGTCAATGGATTAGTTCCTGATGTGGTGATCGTTGCTCCAGGTAAATTAGATGTAGCCGTTTCTACCCAATTTAGGGTTTGTCCAACATCACTATCTCCCGCAGTAATAGAGAAGGTCATCAAGTTGCCTGGACAGGTATTGAAGGTCGTCCCCGTCACACTAGACCCCCCAACATTAGAAATCGAATCTGTTCCTGTCTCGGGTACACTATTGGTACAGTTGTTAAGAACTACAACCAATACATCCCTTAAGGTGTATCCAATATATACCCCATTTCGATACTGCTCTATACGAACAGTAATATTTGCAATTTGAGCAACACCTGCTGTGGGTGTAAACGTCATCTGTCCTGTAGCTGGGTCAAACACAAATGCTCCTGTCAGATCTAGGGGGATAGTTGTCGAGAAACCTGCTGCAAAAGTAGTTGGTACGTTGTGTGCATCAAATGTATTCACAATAGAATAAACCAAAGAATCTCCATCAGGATCGGTTGCACCATGATTATACAAAACTCCTTGTCCAGAACAAGTATAAATGACAGGAATATTGCTAAAGGTGGGTGAAGAATTACATTCTGTCGCAGGATTAGCAAACTGATTAGTGTTAATCATTGTTTCTACAAAAAGATCTGCACTAGATGCACTTGTTATATTAGTAATATTACCACTCCTACAACACTCACTATAAGTTACTAGAATACTATCACAACCATCTGGAAGTGTCACAGTACCTTGATATACGTATTCTTGAACACCTTGCAACGATCCTCCACTACAGTTAGACGTAGCAGTAGCACAAATTTGAGAAACTTCTACAGGATATCCTGGTTGTAATGTCATCGTTGGACTAGCTATCACACCACAACTACCGTTCAGAGATATGCTTGGTGTACTTGGTGTAATACCACTACAATCTCGGTAAAAAACTACTTCAATTTGGTAACTGTTAGTAGCAGAGTTCAGACAAGTATAGGTAATATCTGCTGCCATACCGTGAGAGGCTCGAGCATCTTTTACTTGTAGAACAAAAAATAAACAACAAACAAAGAATAAAATTTTTTTCATATAACACACATAAAATTTATATAACAAAATAGGGATATTAGCCATTGCTGGGATTATCTGATTACACAATCTTAAATTTGAATAAGACTATACTATTACAATGAACAGTAATGTTTATCCAAAATCGTGAATCAAATACAGAAAGTGCATAAATTCAAGAGAGTATAATCTACCTTATCTTACAAGAAAAAAAGGCCGATTGTCGTTAAGTACATGATGTATATAATATTATCTAAGGTCCTTATTCTGAATTGATCTTCCTATCAACACATTAACATATTTTCTAATACAATAATTTCTCTTTTATTAAGCTTTAGCTCCAAGTCTAATTTATTTATGACTTATAAATGATTTTTTGTATAAAATAATATTCTGCATAAACTAATTTAAATAAATTTTAATTGGTATCTCATAGGTTATAAATGTCGTAAAATTTTCCGTATCAGGCAATAAAAAACAATATTAATTTAAAAACATACCAGCTATTTTCGTTAAAAGACAAAAAATATCAAAAAAATTAAACATATTTTATTTTTACATTTTTTAAAGGTGTCTGCTTTACTTATTTTTTAAATTAAGTCTATCCTACCATCAGAAATCATACTTAATCTTACAAAGACTGAAAACTTCTTATATCTTTGGCTTTTATTCCCCAAAAAGTATTATATCTTGGCACATGTTCTTTTGGGGACTTGAAGTCTTTGATTAAATGCAACTTCAAAATACCTGATTAGGCATCCAAATTATTGGGAGCTTATCCAAAACAACAGCTAGTTAGCTATTTTCAAACAACTTCATCCAATAATTATATTCTACTAAATACTCTGTAACATAATAGTTAAACATTCTTAATCCATTTTTTTGTAGCTTTCGATATACTGTCCTTTTTGCAATAATTCTTGGTGGTAATAATATATGCCACAAGTTGGCTACAACGTCAAACCTTTTCGAGATTATCCAATAAAAGAGCAACAGTCCTTGAAGTCTATCAAAAAACGTTGGTAAAAAAGTTACTTATTTATGTTGCATAGTGCTAAAACTTGAGAGTTTAATATGGCGAATGCTTTTTTTAATGTACCTACACCAAAGAACGAAGCAGTCAAAAGTTATGCTGCTGGTTCTAAAGAAAAACAAGAATTAAAAGCTCAATTAGCAGCTTATAAACAAGCAGAAATTGATGTTCCGATGATCATTAATGGTCAAGAAATCAGAACGGGAAATAAGCAAAGAATACACCCTCCTCATGAGATTAATCATACCTTAGGTTATTATCACAAGGGAGATGCTACACATGTTCAAGCAGCGATTGATGCAGCCTTGGCAGCAAGAGCAAAATGGGAAGAAAGCTCATGGGAACATAGAGCTTCTATCTTTCTAAAAGCAGCAGAATTATTGGCTGGACCTTATCGTGCTAAGTTGAATGCAACAACTATGCTTGGGCAATCAAAAAATGCTTTTCAAGCAGAGATTGATGCAGCTTGCGAATTGATTGATTTCTTTAGATTCAATGCACACTATATGGCTGAGATTTATAAAGAACAACCGAACTCAGCTCCTGGTATTTGGAATCGCTTAGAACATCGTCCTTTGGAAGGTTTTGTTTTTGCGGTAACTCCATTCAATTTTACCTCAATTTGTGCAAACTTGTGTGCTGCCCCTGCCATGATGGGAAATGTGGTGGTGTGGAAACCAGCAGAAACACAGGTTTATTCTGCAAAAGTAATTATGGACTTATTCCGCGATGCAGGTTTACCAGATGGTGTCATTAACATGGTCTTGACAGATGGTCCTGTTGCTGGTGATATTGCTTTGAATCACCCTGAGTTATCTGGTTTACACTTTACTGGAAGTACAGGTACTTTCCAACATTTGTGGAGAACTATTGGTAATAATATTAATAAGTATAAGACTTATCCAAGAATTGTTGGAGAAACTGGTGGTAAGGATTATGTACTCGCTCATCCAACAGCTAAAGCGAAAGAAGTTGCTGTGGCTTTGTCTAGAGGTGCTTTTGAATATCAAGGACAAAAATGTTCGGCTGCTTCTCGTGCGTATATTCCACAAAGCTTGTGGGAAGAGGTAAAAACTTACTTGGTAGAAGATGTGAATTCCATGAAAATGGGAACTGTAGAAGATTTCAGAAACTTTATCAATGCTGTAATTGATGAACGTGCCTTTGATAAAATCTCTGCATATATTGCAAAAGCTAAAGAAGATGGTCAAACTATCTTAGCTGGAGGAAACTATAGCAAAGAAAAAGGTTATTTCATTGAGCCTACTGTGATTCAAGTGAATGATCCTAAGTATAGGACAATGTGTGAAGAGATCTTTGGTCCTGTATTGAGTGTATATGTTTATGAGGATGAAAAGTTTGAAGAGACTATTGATATTCTAAATGAAAGTACAGATTATGCTTTGACAGGTGCTTTGTTTGCAACGGATCGTCATGTGATTGAAGCTGCTGCTCAACGTTTGCGCCATACAGCTGGTAATTTCTATATTAACGATAAACCAACTGGTGCAGTTGTGGGTCAACAGCCTTTTGGAGGTGGACGTGCTTCGGGTACGAATGATAAAGCAGGTGCTGCTTTGAATTTATTGCGTTGGGTTTCTCCAAGAACAATCAAGGAGAATTTTGTTCCACCAACTGATTATAGGTATCCATTCTTAGAAGAGGCTTAAATCTACATCGGGATAATAAGTAGATAGCCACAATTAATTTGTATTTAACCCCGAAGGGCTCAACGAAGTTAATTCAAGCAGCCTTTTTGCGCTGCACTTCGTTAAAAAGCCTCGTGATAGCGCTGGTGGCAGCAGAGCTTGCCACTAGTCGGCTTCGCCTCTGACCGCTTCGCGGCTATCCCTACGTTTTTCGCCTCGTTCAGCATCAAAAACCCTGAAAGGCTCAACGAAGTTAAATCTTGTGAATTATTATAAAATTAATTACGTCCACCTACTTAGTTGCTGCAAGAGTAGATCTTTTTATCCTTTTGAGGTAATTATTATTTGTTTGGATTTAGTTAAGTAGCTAGCCACAATTATCATAAAATAGTTATGCCTAACTACTTATTCAGGTAAAGACTTTATATTATGAAGAGACCTATTTCGGTTATTACGGTATTTATTATTTGTTTTAGTTTTCTTTTGCCAACATTGACATGGGGACAAGGAGGAGGCTCTCTGACAGGAGATTTTCAAATGAATGCCAAGTTTTTTGTAAGAGACTCAGCTATTGGAGCAGCTAATACTCCACAATATGACCGCCAAAAATTTGGAGCAGAGTCCTGGATGGCCTTAAACTATCAAAATTGGGGGTTTGATATTGGTTTGCGTTTTGATGCATTCCTCAATTCCAACTTGATAGATCCACAGGATTCTTATTCTGCATTAGGAATCGGACGTTGGCATATACGAAAGAGCTTTCTGATTGATAAAAAGAAGAATCATACATTTGATATAACCGCAGGATATATTTATGATCAAATAGGTAGTGGTGTATTATTTCAGTCTTATGAGGCCCGTCCTTTAGCCATTGATAATGCATTGGTAGGAGGTCGATTGATTTATAAGTTTGGAGATTACATAACCGTTAAAGGTTTTGCTGGACGACAAAAAAAGGTTGAGAAGCAAGAGAATTTATTCGAAACATATAAGCCCGTCATTGCTGGGGCTGCTGTAGAGGGCTTTGTAGATATTAGTGATTCTACAGGAAAAGGCGTGCAGTTAGTACCAGGTATTGGTGTTGTACGTCGAACTTTGGATGACGAAACTATGGGAGTAATCGTCTCAGATATTGTTACTTATGCTCCACAAGATACGTTCACACCTAGATATAACACCTATGCATTTTCTGTGTATAATACCTTGACAGCAGGACGCTTTTCTTGGTTTGCAGAAGCAGCATTCAAAACAGCAGAAGCTGTAAATGCCAATAATCCAAAGGGAGTTTTAGAAAATCAGAATGGATACAACTTGTTTACCTCCTTGACCTACTCTCAAAAGGGCTTTGCTGTTACAGCTCAGTATAAGCGTACAGACCATTTTATCATGCGTACGAGTCCTTTGCAGACTCTGAATAGAGGACAGATTGGGTTTTTACCTCCAATGGCACGCCAAAATACCTATCGTTTGCCTGCACGTTATAATGCGGCAACTCAAGAGATTGGCGAGCAAGCAGTACAGTTAGATATTTTGTATGCACCAATTAAGACAAAGGATCATAAGTTGAGTTTCTTATTTAACTTCTCTAATATCTTTTCATTGGATAGTGTTCGTACCTCTTCTTCTTTCTCCCTTGATGAGAATTTATTATATCGCGAGTTCTATTTTGAGACAACCTATAAATTCAAGCGTAAGTGGAAGTTGATAGCGGGTTTCCAGTTTCAGCAGTATAACCAGGAGATCTACGAGATTAAACCTGGAGTGCCGATCGTAACAACTTATATTCCTTTTACAGAGTTCTCCTATCGTTTTGACAAGAAAAAATCATTGCGTATTGAAGCACAATACATGTCAACAGAACAAGATTTTGGTTCTTGGTTATGGTTTTTGGCTGAATTTAATATTGCGCCACGGTGGTCATTTACCCTATCGGATATGATTAATGTTGTACCTAAAAAATATAGTCGGGTAGAGCATTTTTATACAGCAGGTGTAACTTATAAGAAAGGAAGTACGCGTTTTATGTTGAGTTATATCAAGCAGGTAGAGGGAATTGTGTGTACAGGAGGTATTTGTCGTTATGAGCCAGCATTCAACGGTGTTCGTTTTGATGTGAATTCTCGTTTCTAGTTCACTAGATTCTATATATATTTAAAAAGGTCTGCTTCTTTTGATAAGAGAAGTAGACCTTTTTGTTTGGAACTCAAAGATAACTTATTCATGGATTAATTTGCCTGAAGATATCAGACCATCTTTAGCAAGCAATTGATAAAAATAATAGCCTTTATTGAGCGTTTTTAATTCAATTGTTTGGTTAGTTTTTTGAATATTTTCTATTCTTATTTGTTGACCTAAAGAATTCCAAAGGACAAACTGTAGCTCTTCTTGGATTATAGATTCAGGTATTGCAAGAGTAATTTGTTTATCAAACGGATTTGGAAAAATAGTCACAGAAGCATCTTGTTGAATTTTATTGGTAGGGGTGACCTGCCAAACTTCTTGATTACAAGCATTTGTATTGCTTTGATCTCTCACCCAAATCATTACTGTAAGATCCTTAGAAATAGATTCATTGAAATAAGTAACACCTCTGAAAGTGACAATATAAGGTGCACATCTGAGATGACTAGTGTTAGGAACCCAAGTGAAGGTTTCTACTTCTTCATAGAGACTGATGGTTTGTGAGGAAGCTGTAGCTCCTTTTGAAAGTGTTTCACTATAAGTAAATAGATCTATTGTTGCAGTACTTTTATTAGTATTAGAATCTATATAGCTCAAAGTCAAGTTGACAGAATCATTAGGTGAAACAGTAAAAGATAGATTTCCATTACTATCGGTATCCCAAGGTGTATAGCCAACAAAAAGTCCATTAGTTATTGCAGGGCCAACAATGAGTTGGAAATCCACTAAAGTTGCTCCTACAAAAATTCCATTACGATATTCTCTGACCATAACTGAAAATGCATAGTTGCCTACTGCTTGTGGAGAATTCCATGTGAATTCACCGTTTATAATATTAATCGCACTAGAATCTGGTATAATGTAAGTACTAATATCAGTCAGTAGACCTTCTTTGGGAGTAACCAATTCATAGGTCAAGACATCACCATCAGGATCTGAAGCTGATAAATTATAAGAAAAAGGTTCATTAACCTCTGTATACAATATGGGGGGAGCAAGATAATCAACGGAGCTGTTACTGAAGCTGCTGTTGGGAGATATAGCAATGGTAGATTCTATATGAAATGGAGTGTTTTCGGAGATTCCACCATAGATGTTGATGATACTTTCATTCCTATTTGGATCAGTCATAGATACGGTATAGGTTCCTGTAGATGAGTAGGTGTGCAAACTGGTATATTTATTTTCTTGAATGCTTGTGTTTATTATACTTCTAAAACTATCACGTTCAATAATTTCGCTATTCCCATCACCCCAATGAATTTCTAGTTCGTATCTATCTGCAGACAGAGATGATCCAGAAGTTTCTGTATAGGTGGTAATGGTCACTTCATAAGTAAATCCTGAAATGTGTTTGTAAGTAATCATACCAGCCATATTGTGGGTGGCATAAGTTGATGGTATTAGGAATAATGAAAAAAATAAGAATTTTAGAAATTTCATAAGTAATATTTTTTATATATAAAAATGTTTATAACGAACCCGATTTGCTTCAAAATATAAGTCATTCAAATTATTCTATGGGCTAAAGTTTGTTTTTTGCTGAAAGTAGAATAGATTTGTAAATTCTTATACTGATCCATAGCTAAAATTGCAATTAATTTAGTGGCATTCTGAAAGGATTTGCAAAGCTAATGTGAAGATAAATTTTGATTATTGGTTAGTATCTTATAAAAGAACGAATTGTAAACTGAATTCTATAGGGATTCAAACCTAGTTTTTAATCATATAGTAGTTTGTATGTTTTTATAACTAATTGATAGTTAAAGGTATATGTGGAATTAATGAATTTTTAAAATTCTTAATTATTAGTATTGCGTGGCTAACTAAGAATTAAAAAACCAACGAACTATCAATCAAATCATAAGCATTTAATAGAATTATGGCAGATCCAAACCTACCCAAGCAGGGATTTTCGGCAGTGAGTTTTTTGATGGTTAGCAAAATGGTTTTAGAACAGAATAAACCGATTACCTTAGCCTACCGTGAGAAACCAATGAATCCTTATGACAGTGGTTGGCGCATTTTTCACGGAAAAGAAACTCCAGCATATTTACAAGATCCTAAAAATTTTGTGCCTTGTACAGCTCAAGATCTATTAAAAAAAGATAAGACAATCACAAAAATACTAGGACAACCTATAGGATCAGCGTATAATAAAAAGCGAGGAAAAAAATGGTTGCGCATCAAGAATTTTAAATTTAGGGACGAGCGTAAAGTTACTAAGAAAATAGGAGAGGATTGGCAACTAGAGCTGCATAATTTCTTTGAAGAAATTGATGTGGAAGGCGCATTAGAATATGTAATGGCAGGACGTAGTGTACGTATTGTATTGTGGAAATATGATGATAAGACAGCCGAAGAAACTTATCAATATCACAAGGAGAATCTAGCAAGCTTAGGGGATAATGGTAGTTTGATTTTAGATACTTTTGAGGAGTCAAATGATGAATGGAAAAAAATTGCTTGCCAAGTAAAAGAAAAGGATGGAACCAAGCAGTATAATGTTCTACACACGTTCACAATTGTGAATAATAAGGTATTGCAGGTGAGTTTATATTTTGATGCAATAGAAGACAAAACTTGGGCTGTAGATACACTTGAAACGGTTCAGTATATAGGTGGTTAAGTCAACTCATTGATCAGCTATATATTTTGACAGATCTGTAGCCTCTTCAAAGAGATAAAGATAGTTAACCTTTTTTTTGAAGTTTTCAAAACTTTCAGTTAGTTTTGAAAACTAAACTTTTTGAATTTTTTAAGATTAAACATTGGGGGCGGAGTACTCATAAAACTCCATTGTCTTATTGGATTACAATAAAATTAATCAAAATTTGCTGTCATATGGTTGGGGGAAAACTCTATAACCTAGCCATTTAAGTTACAATGCCTGTTGGTACATGAAGAATTATTTATCACTGATTAAGTTCAGCCACACAATATTTGCTTTGCCTTTTGCGCTCATTGGTTTTTTCTTAGCGGTTGATAAACAAGCTGAGGGAATTGATTGGAAACTCTTCGTTTTGGTGATTTTATGTATGGTTTTTGCACGGAGTGCAGCCATGGCATTCAATCGTTATATTGATCGAGACATAGATAAGAAAAACCCTAGGACAGCTATTCGAGAAATTCCTGCAGGGTTAATATCTCCACAAAATGCCTTGTTCTTTATTTTGGTTAATTGTATATTATTTGTGCTTTGCACTTATTTTATCAACACCTTATGCCTAGCATTGTCACCTGTAGCTTTAGCCGTAGTATTAGGGTATTCTTACACTAAACGATTTACCGCACTCTGTCATTTCGTCTTGGGTGTTGGGCTTGCATTGGCACCTATTGGAGCTTATATTGCAGTGACAGGTGTTTTTGAATTATTACCCGTATTATATTCTTTTGTTGTATTGTTTTGGGTAGCAGGTTTTGATATCATTTATGCCTTGCAGGACGAGGAATTTGATCGTAATCTAGGACTCAATTCAATCCCTGCTGCTATGGGTAAAGCGCAGGCACTGCGCTTATCGAATGTTTTACATATTATTACTGCTGCTTTAGTGATTTATGCAGGCATTGAAGGAGACTTTGAGTGGTTGTATATTATTGGTGCGAGCATCTTCATTCTTTTATTAACTTACCAACATTTTTTAGTTAAGCCCCATGATTTGAGTCGAGTCAACTTAGCTTTTTTTACGACTAATGGTATTGCAAGTGCTATCTTTGGTGCTTTTGTAATTGGAGACCTATTTCTATTGGGTTAACCCTTGAGAGAGAATTTTCTACCTTCGAGTGTCTATTACCTTATGTAGAGCTGGTTGGGCGTTTTGGGATTTCTGTTCAAAAGTAAAAATATAAGTTAACAATGATCAGTTTATTTTGTGATCTAACTTAAGTTTACGATATTGCCGACAATTATCAGAAACGCTATTCTGTAAGATCAATATTTATTGAGTTTTTATTTGTAAGTGGCTGGTAATTAGTATTTTGTGGGTTTTAGTTTCTAAAATAGAGGTAAATCGTAAATTATGTTATTAAATGCTATCCATTGGAGTCCAGATCCAATTATTATAGATTTAGGAGGTTTTGCATTGCGTTGGTATTCAACCCTTTTTGCTATTGGATTTGTCATAAGTTATACTATAATACATCGAGTAAATAAGGCTGAAGGAGGAGATCCTGATCTAATAGATAAGATGTTGATTCATGTGGTTTTAGGGACTGTTTTGGGGGCACGTTTGGGCTATTGTGTTTTCTATGAACCTGAGATGTTTGTCAATAATCCATTGGGTGTAATTCTACCTGTTGAGTTTTCACCAGAGTTTCGTTTTACGGGTTTTAGTGGTTTGGCGAGTCATGGAGGAACCATTGGAATTATCATTGCTATGGCATTATTGTCTTGGCGAACTGGTAAATCCACGCTTTGGTATTTGGATAAAATGGCAATGGTAACTGCACTAGGAGGCATGTGTATTCGATTAGGAAATCTAATGAATTCAGAAATTGTGGGAACAGAAACCACGGTAGCTTGGGGTTTTATTTTTGAGCGTCATAATGCAATTGAAGGACTAGCTGAAGGCACTGTATTACATCCTGTACAGTTATATGAGGCGATCGGTTACTTCTTCTTATTCCTATTCATGATGCGTTATTATAAGCGTAATTATGGCAAAGTAAGAGATGGACATATGTTGGGTGTATTCTTAGCACTTTTATTTACGATTCGCTATGTGCTAGAGTTTGTAAAAGAAACGTATTTGCCTTGGGAAAGTGATTTTGTGCGTATGGGGCAAATCTTGAGTGTGCCATTTATTTTAGTTGGAATTTATTTAGCGTATTCAAGACGAAATTTGAAGGAAAAAGAAGCAGAAAGTTAGATCATATCTATCAAGTTGTATTCATTTTTAGAATGTGATATTTGCTGTTTGGGAGACTAGACATTAGATATCACATTTTTTATTTACTAAAAATATAACCTGATTTATCTCGGAAAATTACTGATTATCGGGTTTTGGAATGGAATTTATGCCAATAAATTTAACACTTTTTTAGCTTATTTGCATATTGCAAATGCTTATCTTCTTCGTTACCTTAATAGTAGTATTGCTATCATTGTATGATGCAAATATTTTTTTATAAAAATAATAATTCTAATATGTTAAATCGAATATTTTGGGGAATAGGAATGCTTGTCTTATCAAGCACGTTGTTCAGTTATAATTTGCAGGCACAAGATGATGAATATGTAATTCCTGAACCTCGAAATTATGATTATATCTATCGGAATAATATTAAATCTGTGCAATTCTATTTAGGGGATCAAGAGGTTGCTTTACCTATGATTGAGTTGAGGAGTACAGGTCCACTAGTACTTGAGTTTGATGATATGAGTGGAGATCCTGTCGATTATTCTTACAAAATTATTCATGTAAAAAATATGCATTGCAAAACGCCAAACTTTTGTGGCGGATCAGAATTGCCAAAATTTTCTGGATATTTGCTTTCAGGTTCCATTTTTGTCACATGATTGTAATTAGATCAAGATGCAAGCAG
>JAKVCT010000073.1 GCA_022448995.1 Saprospiraceae bacterium | reverse complement strand
ACTAATACCATTGGCATCACGACGAATACTTGATCGTTTCATATTATTACGCGTAAAAAAGATTCGCTTGTCACCTTGTGCAAAACAAGCTGGTCCATCATGTAAACGACGAGAAAGTTTACCATCAATTTTATTAACTTGACCATACTTATATTCTAGTTTATCCTCATCAATCAGACGCTCTGCAACATAGTACATATCTGTGAATGGACGCCCTGTCCAAGCACTTCTGCGATGAGCTACCGCACCAGTATCACGTTCTGACGTAAAGGAAAACCCTTTGCGGTAAAAGGTAGGGCCAAAATCATCAAAACGAGAGTTTACCTTATCAATATTTTTCATCTGATATAAGATTCCTGCATTCATAAGCTCTTGACGAACTTCTGGTTTACAGGCTTTGATCAGATTTTTTCCTCTAGTTTCATCTGGTGCACCCTCCATAAACTTCTCAAACTGTGTTTGAGCCGTTCCTACTTTATCATTTGACAACAATGCTAACCCATAATAGAAAAACATTTCATCTGGTGCCTCCGGATGCAAAATAGCTTGTGAATACCAATACTCTGCTTGAGGATAGTCTCCAATTTTGCGATAACTCTCTGCAATATTAAAAAGCGCGTCAGGCTCTGACGATTTTTTTAATACACTTAAATACAAAGGGATTGCTTCTTGATAATTGAGTTGGCGAAATAGTTTATTTGCCCGAAGTAATTTTCCCTTTTGTGCCATAGTTTCTGTGGGCGAACACACAGTTACCAATACGCAAAGGATCAAATAGAAAAAAGATTTCATTGATAATGCACTTTAAAATATATAGAGTCAATAAGTTTACTACAAATTTATTCTAAACCTAAATTTTAGAACTAATCACATCCACTGACTCCTTACGCTTAATGAATTCATAGAAGTTGTTTAAAAATTAGATCTAATGCAGAAATTCAAAGGATTTAGCTTCGCTGAAGATAATTTTTAAACAACTTCATAAAAAATAGATTAATCATTGCTGTAAGATGGTATAAATTTATCATTGAAAGACAAATAATATTTATCGCCCTAAAGCCTAGTCTTCAAGCAAACCAGTGGTTATTTTGTAGACCCCCTCTCAACAATATATTATCTACGTATAATCAGTGGTCCCGTATATACCTGATTATTTTCATCATTGAGTTGAATCAGGTAAAAGTAAGTTCCATCAGGCAAGAGTCTATTTGAAGTATTAAAAGTTCCTTGCCAGTCATTCTGATAATTCGTTGCCTGGAACACACGTGTTCCCCAACGATTAAATATAAAGATCTCGTGATTTGGATAATCCACCAAACTATTAACCACAAAGAAGTCATTCAGCCCATCTCCATTAGGTGAAATACCCTCGGATATAGAGAAAGGTTTACATTGTACCTCAACTAATACAGTTGCTGTAGAGCTTCCAGCACTATTGGACAGCTCATAAGTAAATGAGTCTAATCCACAATCGTTACCACTAATTGTATATATAAATTCACAATCATTTACAGTAACCGTAGCTTGTCCAAAGCTTGGTTGTGTCAATAGAGTTAAATTATAATCTAAAATATTAAAGGTATCATTGAGACAAACATCCAGCGTATCACTTGTCCCTCCAAAGAGTACAGTCATAGAATCATCTACTGCAATCGGAACAGGTAAGGTGACTTCCACAAACAGATAAGTTGTATCACAAATGCCGTTTGAAGAACAAATTACAATACAAGCTAAATCACTTCCTAAACTATCTCCGGTATACGTTACACAAAGAGTAACAGGATCAATGATAAAGGTAGAAGTATTTAAGTTATTTGGACAAGCATTAAAAATAGTTGCAACATTTGGAACTTGTGAAGTATCTAAGTTGCAGATAGTATTACTACTTCCCAAAGTGATCGTATCTGTAATCGTATCAGGTTCTGCACAGAATATTTCAATGTCTACCGAATCAATACAGTTAAACTGATCCGTTACAATCAATAAATGATTACCTGTAGACCCAAAGTCAAAAATAGCTCCTTGTGCATACTGAGGTTGTTCTACTGTACCAATACTAATAGTAGCCCCACCCGCGCATTCAATTGTCAAATCACCATAGACAATTTGATCATCACTTGTCACACCAATAATTCGGTCAGGATTAGAAGCCAAAGACCAAGCTGTATTACCATCCCACAAGTTTAATTGTTGAACGATCCCAGCAAATCCAGTTACAGTTACAGGTCCATTAGTCACACCGTTTACCTGCCAGGTAATAGTAAAGTCACCTGAACATGGCGGAACTAAAGAAATAGGATATTGCATTCTACGAATAATATCACAACCTACCGTTGGTGGAGAATAAGCATTATTATTTACTTCATAAGTATATAAACTCACACTATCCAATGGAATAGGTAAGCAAATTCTAGTGTCTGCACAATCTGAGATCTGTGTCTGAATGAGTGTATCCAAACCTCCACTACAATCTGGTTCTGTATTATTAAAAATATAAACCATGGTATCACAGTATGGAACTGGTGAAGAAGCATCACAGATTTCGATACAAACGGTATCTGCCTGCACACCAGAACCTGGAGATGAACCCGGTGGAGTATAGTTGACACAACCTGTTGTATTATTGACTACTATAGTTCCCACATTATTCACATCACAATTTAAGTTAGTGATTGTGGTCAATGTTCCAGGATATTGCAAGTTGATTGGACAAGTATCAATAGCCGCACTTCCTGCAGCGAGATTGATAACAGCAGTGTCAGGAATTGGTACAGCAAGAAAAGTAAAGGTAGTGGTATCACAATACCCTAAATCATCACAAACTTCTACACAAATCGTATCATTTCCAGCAATAGCACCGGCAGTATAAGTGACACAACCATTCGCAAAGTTGATTCCATTGAATGTTCCATTTATAATCGGTGCACATCCTAAGTTGTTTACATTCTGCACGGTACCAGGAAACGCAGCTAAATTTGGACAAACCGTTGTGCTTGTTCCTACATACATTGGAACAGGCACGGTATCGTGAGGTGACTGTATATTAAAAATTAGAACAGATTGTGTACAAAAGCCTAAATCATCACAAACTTCTACACAAATCGTATCAGAACCCATTTGAGCTCCTGCATTATAATCTACACAAGCCGTATTCTGATTAATAGCCCCTAGAGTACCATTCTGCAAAGAAGAACAGTTCAAGTTCGTTGTAGAAATGACTAACCCTGGAAGATTAGAAGTATCTCCACATAATGTTCCTGTTGTATTGGTAAATACTGTAGTTGAGAAAGTATCCGTTACTGCTTCAATTTGGATAATCACAGTTGTAGTATCACACTGTCCTCCAGCAGAGCCACAGATTTCTAGACACAAAGTATCTAGCCCTTCAATACTTCCCGCAGTATAGATTCCACAACCATCAGCCCCAATAGGACTAATCAAGCCATTATCTACCAAACCAGGACAGATACTCAATACAGAAACTACATTCCCTGCTACATCATTGGTATCAATACAGAAATTGATCGTACTATCTGCGTTTACAAGCAAAATAGTATCTGCCGGACAAGGATTTACTGTAAATGTTGGTGGTGTATAGACACAACCTCCTCCATCTGTGATGGTTACCGTATAATCATCAGGCAAAATATTAACTAAATCCTCTGTAGTTTCTCCATTAGACCAAGCAAAATTATAAGTAGAAGTAGCTCCACCGCTAACATCTAAATCAATGATTGCCTGACCTGCAATACAAGTAGGATTATCTATACTATTAGAAATCACCCAAGTTCCGGGATCTGTGATAGTAAAAGGAAAAGAGGAGATACAACCCGCCGTATTCAATATAACCTCATAGTCTCCAGCAGTCAATGCAGTTTGTGCAGTTATCAAATTCCCAATCAGGTTACCTTGATTATCGTAAACCTCACAGGTTGGACAAGAAACAGAACTAATAGCTCCATCTGCAGCACTTGGGCAAGAAGCATTACTAATTAGAAAATCAGAAGCATTTAGTGGTACTGCCCCTGCTTCAATTAAGGTAATAGATTGCGTAACAGAACAACCACTTCCATCAGCAACAGTAACCTCGTAAGTTCCCTCTCCCAATCCAGTAAAATCAAAAGAATTTGAGAAGAAAGATCCCTGAGAAATACCGTCTAAGAAAAACTCAAAAGGTAAACCTCCTGCAGTAGCCTGTGCTTGTATGATTCCATCTGTTCCCCCTGCACAAGTTGCATTTTGTGTCACAGATAGGTTCATGGTAATCCCTCCACTCTGACTAACCTCTTCTGTAAAAACAAAAGCACAAGAATTATCATCTGTAACAGTGACTTGATAATTACCACTTGTCAAAGTTGGAATAGAAAAAGCTCCAGAAGCTATATTGGCTTGACTACCGGAGGAAACACCAGCCCAAGCTACACTGAATGGTGCTGTTCCACCAATACTAAAATCTATAGAGCCATCTGCGTTTTGACAAACAGCAGCAGTACTCCCCAAACCAGAAATGGTTGGTCCAGTAACACTCTGCAAAATGATAGTATCAGTAAGTGTACAAGTAGAAGTTGCATCTGTTATCGTAACAGTATATACACCAGCACTTAGTCCTGAGATATTCGCGGTTGTTGCTCCTGTAGACCAAGTATAGTTATAAGGAGCTAGTCCACCGACCATAACAAGTTCTACACTTCCGTCACTCTGACCGCAACTAGCTTCGGATTGAATAATTGATTCTATTGAGAATCCACAATTGGCAAAAGCTTTAGGAGCACTGACCATACTAACAAAAAGTATAAACAATGTCCATATTTTGTAATGTATATTTTGGGTTGGTTGCTTTATGTACATATTCTGAGATAGTTGTTAAAAAGCTATTGAATATTCGGCTAAATTTAAGCAAGTTTTTATTAAAAAAAAAACAAGAGTAAACCTTCAAATTTATTTTATTATGATTCTACAAATTGAAGTTGTTCAAGAATCAACTTTGTAGAGCTCTTTGAGATTAAATCTAATGCACAAAATCAACTGATTTAACTTCATTGAGTATTTTAGGGTTTGCTTTACATATCTGTAGATCAAAGATCATCTAAGTAGTTTGCTAAAGCTAAGAGGGCAAAGATTTTTCAACACTCACAGCTTCAACAGAAGCGACTTATTGAAGTTGTAAAAAAATAGCTAACTAGTTGCTATACAATAGGATTTTTGCACCTTTTTGGTACAAGACTAGGCAGATTGAAAACTAATAATTACAGCTCTTTTGGTATTCTCCTAGCTCTACTACAAAACTAAAAAGGAGCTTTATCTTGATTTTCAACCACTTATCTACATCTCTATCGTTTATATTCAGATAACTTCATTGCCTAAAAAACTACTTTTATTCTCAATACGCATAAAGATAAGTGCTTTATTCAGAATAATGAGCTAGTTGTTCAAAAAATAAATATTGAAACAAAGATATTCATCTACTATTCTGATCTATATACCCCTATTTTTTAGTATTTCTTAGAGTACAATATGAAAGTCAAAATTGAGGATGAAATTGTTTTCTTAATCTACAGCTACGTAATTAACCAAAGTGGCTATAGATTTTTATTCTATACAGAATTACATAGAATGACTTATACTAGCTAAAATCTATTCAAAACACAAGTCGAAAATTGAGATCGGGTGATGGTTACAAATAACGTGAAGTGTGCAATAACAAGAGTATACTTTGTTTACAGGTTAAAACTCATTTAGAACATATATAAAACGAGTGTATTTTTTAATGTGAGCACTATTTAAATATTGTTGAGCCCTTCAAGTTTTTGAATCAATAGCTAGAAATTGAACAAGACAAGGCTTACTTCTGACAAGCATTGCTGTTACTTTAGCTATTAGAAGGAGGACAGGACAAAGAAAACCACAAAAAGATTCGATTGAGAATTTACATTACAGTATATTAACTACGAGAACGTCAGGACTATTACTTAGACCCTACTGTAGTATACTGTAATAGGTAACATACACCTATAACTAAAAAAACCTCTTCTTGTGCACAAGTGCATCAAAAAAAGGTTTTTGCTTTTAGTGATCCCGTTGGGATTCGAACCCAAGACCCTTTGATTAAAAGTCAAATGCTCTACCAACTGAGCTACGAGATCATCCTGTCAAGGCGGTTGCAAATATAGGTAAACAAAAGCAGTTTTACCAAATTATTTGACACTTTTTTTGTAAAAAAAATACAACAGCTAAAGCTTAAGAAACGCTGCAAATTGGTTTACAGTAGTTTATACTTATTTTTTAGCTATTGCATTTTTTGTGATTTAAGCTTATTTTTTCAAATAAACACCTTCAGCAATAAATTTGTACTCTTTCTTAGGTTCTGTGATTGCAGCTAATTCTTCCTCTGTAGCACCCGATTCTTTCTTTTCAGCTTTCAACTCCTCAATCGAAGTGACCAACTGATAAGCGGTACCTTCTACCACTAAAGTTTTACCCTTACAATCTGTAGGCACGCCTTTATGTTCTTTCATATTGAAGAACAATTCTTTTCCATTGTCGTCTGCAAATGTAAACCAACAACCAGCAGAACGGCAGATTTCAGATACTTGTCCTTCTACTTTTGTTGTAAACCCTTTTACCTTTATTGCGCTCTCCCCGCTTCCAATTTCTACATCTTCCAAACCATCTGCTGCTTCTAATTTTGCAACTACATCAGCCATAGGCATTGCCCCTTCTGCATCAATCTCCTTGACACCAAAGTGAACACCATCCCCTTTGGGTGCTTCATGGCTGTGACCGTGATCGTGTCCATCATGACTATGGTCATGTCCATCGTGGCTATGATCGTGTCCATCGTGGCTATGATCGTGTCCATCATGATGTGCATGGTCATGATTATGTCCATCTCCTGTATTTGCGGTTTCACCTCCACCACAGGCTGCAAATAAAACGACTAATGCTGATAAATATAGTACACGTAACATATTGTATTTTTTAAAAGATTTTTAAATAAAATAAATAGGTAAGTAGATAGCCACAATTAATTGATATAAATTCAAAAGGATTAACTGCAACTCTAATTGTGACCAGTCACTTATCATCGTCTTTAGCTAAGAATAAATGCTAAATACTAAAGAAACAGTCCACAAAATTAATATATTTTATGAATATTTTGTTGACGATAGTTCGTTGATTTTTCAATTTTTAGTCAAAAATTGAAAAATATTTTTTAGAGCAATGACAATAGGATTGTGTCCACCAACTTACTTATCTAGACTGATAATAATAATCAACAATTCGTTCATCTGTCATAACATCCTGAGGTTTCAGAGGACGGCTCAGTACAATTCCATCCAATGTTCGACAACGACTCAACGCCACATAAGTTTGTCCATATTCAAAGGCACCTTTGCCCAAATCAATGATGATTCTATCAAAAGTTTTACCTTGGCTTTTATGAATAGTAATCGCCCAAGCCAAACGCAAAGGATACTGTGTAAAGGTACCAACTACACGAGTTGCAATCTCCCCTTTCTCATTGAGCTCATGCCGTACAACTTCCCACTCAAAAGGTTCTACTGTAATGATTTCTACTAATCCATCTGGTGTTAAGATCTCGACCTTAATTACATCATCATCTATGTAACAGATCTTTCCAATTGTCCCATTGACATAACGCTTTTTAGCATCATTTTTCAAGAACATCACCTGAGCACCCAATTTGAGTTTTAGAGGTGTTTCTGCGGGTAAGGTATTAAAATCTCCTGTTATCTTAGCGATATAACTAAACTCCTCGGTGTGTAACTCTGCTAGTCGTTGCTTATTAATTTCGTCCACTTGTGCATTTCGGGCAGATAGTGTGATGTAATAATCCTGATCTTCTTGTTTTTCCTCATAACGCTCATTCAACTCCATCAGATCATCATAATCAATCTTATTCAATCGGACAGCATCCAATAGGCGAATAAAACGACGATTAGCTTGGCGATATACCTCAGAAAGTTCAACCATCTGGATAGGGAAATCATCCTGTTCAAGCACCTTGGCAGAAAAGAAATACGGACTTTCATATTTGGTCTGAAAAAGCTGTGCTTCCTCAGGTGTTGCAACCACGGGTGGGAGCTGAAATAGATCCCCAAAAAATACCATTTGGATTCCTCCAAACGGTAAATGCTGATTTCGACCATTGATTCTCAAAAATAGATCGATCGTATCTAATAAGTCTGCACGCACCATCGACACCTCATCTATAATAATCATATCCAATGCCTTGAATAAGCGATGGTTTCGTCTCTTACCCAATTCTTTTCTAGTCAAGGGTCTAGGCGGAAAGCCAAAGAAAGAGTGAATTGTCTGTCCTCCTATGTTCAAGGCAGCAATTCCTGTAGGTGCTAAAACAACTATCTTTTTACGTGTTTTGGATCGAAAAAAGCGCAAAAGAGTAGATTTTCCAGTTCCTGCTTTGCCTGTGATAAACAAGGATTTGTTAGTAGTTTCCATATCCCACAGACAAGCCCTGAAATCTGGATTGATTTGTATTTCTATATTTTCTTTTTTCATGTATTTTTTTCCCTGCTTTTAATATTGTTTCATAGTTTGTTGATGTTTATCAAAAAAATAAAACATCAACAAACTATTGGTTATAGCATCTTTAAATTTAAGAAGAAGTCCATAGAACTTTTAATTTTTTGATACTCAGTTTCCACAAAATGAATGCACCTTTGGCTATTCTATTAATTATTAGGAATTTATACTAATAATAATTGTATCTTTACTCAGGTTTATCCTGTATGAACAATTCTTTTTGCGTTTTTTACAATAACTAGGAATTCCTCTCATTAGATACCACATACATAAAACACCTATTAATTTAAACCCAATTATGTCATATAATTCAACTACTCGTATATTCATTTGCTTTTTGGTTCTCTTTGGAAACTTAGGTTCCTGGATCTATGCACAAAATAGCGCTGAAGCTCTGTACAAAAAAGGATTAAACCCCTCCTACTCTCCTCAAGAAAAAATTGATTTTTTTCAGCAATCTAGCCAAATCTTTCAGCAAGATCAAGACTGGGTTTCCTTCTTAGATTGCGGAGCAGCTATTGCAAAAATATATTTTGCTCAACGTGATACAGGAATGACTTTCTCAACTTTGGATAAGTTTGAAAAAACCTATTGGGAAAATCAAGATACAATTATTAAAAAGGTGATTTATTATTACCGACAACGTACAGGTTACTATTGGGATTTGAACAAGTACGATAATGTAGTAAATATAATAGAAAAACAGACTGAATTAGAAGTCAAGTTGCTAGGTGATAGCACTGTGGGAATTGCAAATAATTTGACTAATGTTGCTATGGTTTATCGTTTTTTGGGTAAATCACAAAAAGCAATTGAAAATTTAGAAAAGAGTAAAAGTATATACATCAGGTACAATTTCACAGATGGAGTCATCAAAAATCACAGCGAATTAGGTACGATATATTCTAAATTGGGCAATTATGACCAAGCACTAAAAAATTGGGATTATGCACTCAAGACAGCAGATGCAAAATATGGAAAATATCACCCAAGTGTAGTCTTAGTTCATGCCGAAAAAGGAAATTATTATCTAGAAACTTTTCAATATACCAAAGCGATTCATTCTTTCAAAACAGCAATTCGTACCTACAAGAATATACCTCCAGAGACTCTAGGTAATCAAGACCTAGTCAATCAGGTGGCTTGCAAGCAAGCTATGAGTGTTGCTTACCTAGAATCTGGCAATTCTGTTGATGCAGCTCAATACATGAGACAAGCAATTGAAGAAATGCGCAGTTTTGGTATTTATAGCCAACCTCACTTGGCCAATGCCTTGTTATCTTACAGTGAAATACACACTTCTAATAAAGCCTATGATAAAGCATCCAAAGCTATAGAAGAAGCTCGACAAATTATGGAGGAGATTTATCCAAATTTAAGATTACACCGAGAATGGGGTGATTTCTACCATGCCAAGGGCAAGTTTTTTTACAAACAAAACCAATACGATCAGGCACTTCTAGCCTGTGATTCTGCCTTTCATTCCTTAATTCCTAATTATGATATCGATAAAGATTTACCCAACCAAGCCGAAATAAAACGAAATATTGCTCCAAACATTTTGCATAAAGTCCTAGAATTGAAAATTGATATTTTTGGGCGTACCTATGTAAACCAACCCAAAGAAGAAACCCTAAAAAAGGCACTAAGTGGTGTAGGCACTTTAGAAATTATCAGCCAAGAAATGCGTATAGGTAAACCGGAACAACATCAGTTTGCTTGGGCAACTATATTGAGTACTTCTTACGAAAAAGCACTATCCATTTGCTACCATGCATACAAAACAACAGGTGATGTTCAATATATGAATCAGGCTTTTCAAATCATGGAAAAGAACAAAAGCTTGCTACTTTTGCAGGCTTATCAAAATACTGCAGCTAAGAAAATTAGCCAAATTCCAGCAGAGGTACTTCAACAAGAAAAAGATTTATTATACGAACAAGCTAACCTAAAACAAGCGATCTATGAATCCAAAAATCTACAAATAAAAGATAGTTTGAATCAATTATTAGTCAAACAAGGAGTTACCTACAATAATTTTGTTAAACAATTAGAACAAAACTATCCAAGCTATTATGAATTGAAGTATAGTTTATCTATCACAGATCTAACAACATTGCAAAAAAGCTTAGCTAAAGATCAAATTGCGCTTAGTTATTTCATTGGGCAGGAAGATTCTTATGTAATTCAAATCAGCAAGGCTAAAACTTATTTCAAGGCTTTGCCTAATGTAAAGAAAGATTCGATATCAGCGAAAATCCATAAGATGCGAGCAGCTATTTATGACTTTGCCTTGAATAGTGCCAAACACAGTAATTTTCGAAAGGATATTACAGTCTACACGGAACTTTCTCATCAACTTTACCAAGATTTGGTCGGTAATATTCTAGAGCCAGAAAATGGTAAAAACAGAATTTTGCTCATCACCTCTGGCATCTTAGATTATCTACCATTTGGTACTTTGCTTACTGCCCCTCCTACAAAAATAGGTCAATTCAAAACCTATCCTTATTGGATTCGAGATTATGCCATTAGCTATACGCAATCCGCCACACTTTGGCAACAAATGCAAGCAGCAAAAGCTAAGCATAAAACTAAAGCTAATCAATTATTTTTGGGTTTTGCCCCCTCTTTTGATCCCAAGGCAGAAGCAAGTTCTAATAACCATCAGATATTTGCACCTTTAATAAACAACAAAGAAGAAGTCAAGGATATTTTTGAGATGTTGAGCAACCGTGGACAAAAAATATTAGGGAATGAAGCCTCCGAAAGCAACTTCAAAAAATTAGCCTCAGCTTATCGTATCTTACATTTTGCTACACATGGTAAATTCAACCGAAAAGATGCCAATTATTCCAAGTTAGCCTTTAGCCCTGTAGATTCTGTGGAGGATGGAATTTTGTATTTACATGAAATTTATAATGTAGAACTCAATGCAGATTTGGTCGTCTTAAGTGCCTGCGAAACAGGTTTGGGACAGTTGCAACAAGGTGAAGGTATTGTTAGTTTAGCACGTGGATTTTCTTTTGCAGGAGCCAAGAGTTTAATCACAACTCTGTGGAGTGTTAATGATAAGTCTACAAGTGTATTTATGATTACTTTTTATAAATATCTCAAACAAGGTTTTCCTAAAGATGTAGCTCTTCAAAAAGCACAATTATACCTAATTGAAAATAGTGCAGCTGGACAGGATATTAGTACCAGTCATCCTTTCTTCTGGTCTCCTTATATTCTTATTGGGGATAATAAACCTATGAATTTAAGTGATGATTCAAATACTATTTGGTGGTATATACTCGGTATTTTAGGTGTATTGGGGATCTTTGGTTTTTGGTATTTTAGACGCTAATTTTAAATAACTTCTATATAATAATAGTCCGTGACTTCGTTGAGCCCTTCGAGGTTGTCTGACGTTTCAAAATTGGTCATAGCTTTGAAAATTACGAAGTAATTTGAATTGAGCTATTTGAGGTTGTCTAAAAAGGTTACCCTAATCTGAAAGATTAGAATATTATTTGGCGAGGGAACCCTGAAAGGCTCAAGTGACCAATTATAAAATAAGGGAGTCCTAGATCTTTTGCGCTACTTTTAAAGCAATTTTATAATCAAAAAGGGGTTGTCTAAAAGGTGAAAATCAATTTTCACCTTTTAGACAGCCCCTTCATTTATGCTAGAATCAGAAATCCTGATATTCTATAATTCGCCTTTATCTCCAATATTTGGATCACTAGCAGGATCATCACTCAATGCACCGAACATATTACGTCCACCAGGTACATTATATCCTACTAATAATTCAGTAGCTCCTACACTATATTGCTGAAACTTAGATACTGCCACATCAAAAGCCAATAAAACAGGAATTTGACGATCAAATGTAAATTTACACTGGAATGATAAGAAGGCAGGAGAGCGATAAAATGCTCCAAAAGCCAATTGCTCATCTAAGAAATGAAACATGACCCCACCATCAATCTGAGCACCACCACCCTGTACATATTTGAACATGATAGATGGCTCAATTGCCCAGTTTTTATTTGGATTTTCCTCATTATCGAATCTAAATTTATAGCCCCCAGTCAAGAAGTAGTGGCGATAGCCATGTCCTAATGGATCACGTGCTGTTGGATTAGATCCAAAATCAAAACGCGTTTGCATCAAGTTTGGTGCAGCAGCTCCCACAAAGAAATTTTCGCCATAGAAAAATAAGCCAAACTCTGCATCTCCACCCAATACACCACGACCTTCCATTACCTTAGTAACTGCTTGATCATTTGGATCAATAAATTGAATGGCATTTGCACGAATACGATTGTGCACCAAACGACCTGAAATTCCTATAGATAGACGCATCTTGCGATTTGCTAAAGGAATATGGAAAGCATAAGAAAGTTTTCCTCCCCAGCGTACCATTGGTCCTGTAAGGTCGCCGAAAATTAAAGCGCCTACACCATGCATATCTTTGATATTTCCTTGATAAGTCAAACCATAAGTCTGAGGTGCTCCAGGAAAAGAGACCCACTGCCAACGGTGAAATAACAAAAATTGGTGATCTCCGCGTGAACCTGCCACAGCAGGATTTATTAAATACTGATTATTATTATACTGAGCGAACAATGGTTCTTGTTGAGCATAAGTTTGGCTAACACTCGCCAACAACAAGACCACAATCATTAGATAAAAAGTCTTCATAGTATGATACTGATTATTTTTTTGATCGAATAGAACAATAAGATTTGTCGGTTTTCTCTGAGAATTCCTTAATAAAGTTGTTTAAACAACTTCATAAAAAAAACAAGCAATCAACAAACCCTTAGAACAATCGAAGAAACTAAATATCCGTCCATCAGATACTTAGCTCCTTCGTGTTCTCTTCTTTTAGCGTATGATAGTTACTGTTCCTTTGAATAACACAGGTTCAGACAGATTAGGATATTCTACCGTAATCACATAGTAATACGTAGCATCTGGCAGATGTTGACTACCACTCTTACCATCCCAAGAACCATCGTAATTATCCATCTGGTAAACTAACTGTCCCCATCTATTGTATACTTCTACCCGATTAGCAAATAAATCTAAACAAGGTATTGTCCATACATCATTTGTTCCATCGTTATTTGGTGTGAAACCAGCATTCTGTGGTATACAACGTCCTACCTCTACCATTACAGAATCTGTATCTGCACAACCTAAGTCATCAATAATTTCTAAAGTATAAACAGTAGTTTCTAAAGGTTGAGAAACTGTGCTTACTGCTGTAGGATCTGTTAGACCAGTTGGTGGTGTCCAGTTGTACGTTAGATTATTACCTGTACTCTGAGAACCATCCACATTAGCTGTTTGACCAATCAATAAAATACCTGTAGCATCCGTAGTAGCTACCGCATCTACCGAGTTGAAAATACCTGCTGCCAAAGTAGCCGTATCGCAACCAATTGGGTCAAATACTTGCACCGACCAATCATCACCATTACTGACGCTCACACTCAAGGTACCAAGGTTACCATTAGATGGTATTGTAGAACTATTTACACTTCCATTGATATTCACCAAAGCAGTATAAGCTGTTGCGCCATTATCCAAACTTGGTGTACCTCCTGTAATTTCTAAGATTACAATTGCATTACCTGCACCATCACAATCATAAGTAAATCCACCCCCGTTATTGATACTCACTGCTGTATAACTAGGATCACTACAAATGTTTCCACAGTTACTTGCATTCCATACAAAATTACCAGAAGCATTATCATTACAATCGTTCAAATCTTCAACAAATACTTGCCAAAGGTCACCATTACCAACCGTGAAAGTGTAGAAGGTAGTATCATTGATTGTACCAGGAATCGGCAAGTTAAGTGCATTAGCACCAGTAGATGTACCATTCACAGTTACAAAATAATTAGAAGCATCATAGCTAGGTTGACCACCAATAATATACATAGTAACATCAGCAGTTCCATCAGCATAGCAGATATACCCATCATATCCAATCTCTATTGGCAATAAAGTACAGATATCAGGACAATCGCTTGCACTGAATATAAATGTACCTGTTTCAGTATCTGTACACCCTTCTACATCTACCACATCCACTTGCCATGCATCCCCATCATTTACTAAGAACGTGTATTGCACGGATCCACCAATCACACCAGCTACAGGATCATTCGTTGCATTACCACCAACAGTTGAACCTGTTACAGTCACTAAATAGTTAGAACCATCATAATCAGGTTTACCACCAGCAAGACTGATTGTTACAACAGCCGTTCCGTCTGCATTACAATCATAATCAACAAAGGCAGCATCTAGAGGTAATAAATTACAAATATCAGGACAATTAATACTATTAAAGATAAAGTTACCACTTGCCGTATCTGCACAAGTATTCACATCTGTAGAAATCACTTGCCATGCATCCCCATCTGCTACAGAGAATTGGAAAGCACCAGTACTAGAAGTATAAGTTCCATTAGCACCACCAACAGTTGAGCCTGTTACTTCAACAGTGTAACTTGTACCGTTTAATACAGGATCACCACCATTTAAGGTTAGAGTTACTGTTGCTGTTCCATCACCATTACAAGCATAAACCGTATTGTCAATTGGATCTGGTGTAATGGTTACAGGCAATAAATCACATAAGTTTGGACAATCAGTTACCCCAAACACATAAGTATCCGTCAAAGTATCTGCACACATATTATTGTCCATAATAATAATCTCCCAAGTATCTCCATCAGCAACTACCAAAGAGAAGTTGGATGCACCACCAATTGTTCCTGGCAATTGTGCATTATTATAGGTTTGTCCAAATACCGTAGATCCTGAAGTTGTAATTAAATAATCAGAACCATCAATTGAAGGCTGACCTCCACCAATAACTACATTCACTAAAGCAAAACCATTAGGTTGACAGTCATAAATATCAGTAGCTACAATTGGATTAAGCGTACAGAAGTCAGGACAGTTTGTCAAATCATAAGTAAAGGTATGTATAGCTGTATCACGGCAGAAATTCGCATCGTATGCAATAGCCTGCCAAGTATCTCCATCACCTACAGTAAAAGAGAAACTAGTAGGTCCACCTGTACCTGGTACAGTATACGTTATATTCTGTCCCGCAATAGAAGACCCTGTAACCTCTACAGTATAATCTCCACTAGTAACTGAAGGTTCTCCTCCATTCAAGAAAATAGTTACCAAAGCGGTATTACCTGGTAAACAAGTATACACAGTACTATCAATTGGATCTGGTGTAATAGTCACCGGATTATTAATACAAGGATCCAAACAAGGCGTTGCATTGATGGTAAGTACTGTTCCACACTCAGAACCATCAATAATTGTAATGGTATAAATATCTGCAGCAGGAATTGCAAGAGACTCTACTACCCCATTGGCTAAAGTTCCAGTAAAGATTGTATCCCCAGCAGTATTGGTTACAACATAATCAAAAGTAGAACCATCATAGGCAGGTTGACCACCACTAGCAGAGAAGCCCATCACACAAGTAGTCGAGTTGTAAGACTGTGTAGTAGTGATTGGACTCAAGAAAACAAAAGGTGCTCCGTTTTCGATACTTGCACTCGGACAAGCAATATCTCCCCATACCGAATCTAAATCTGCCAAAGGCGACATGTAATAAACTTGGTTGAACGAAATATTTCCAAATGTTCCTGCACCAGTTCCATCATTGACAAAGAAATTATTCGGGAAACGTGTAGAATCTACATAAGTAAATGCACTACCAAATAAAGGACTAGGAATTGGTACAACATTATGCAATACATATCCAGTATCCAAACAAGCTGGAATGCTCGCTGTAGATTGTCCCAAAATATCTAGCATCACACTTGGGAATAAGGTATCACCATGACAAATGAAAGTGGTATCACCACTATCAAAAGTTGTTGTATCTCCATATTCACTAGCATACTGTGCATCTCCTGCATATACTTCAATTTCGTTGATATACTCAATAATATATTGTCCCTCATCTCCTGGGGACCCACCATCCAACTGGATAGCATAAATATTACCAGGTACTAAACAACATAAACCAACAACATCACCATTAAAATCCGTTGTTCCTTCAGCGATTGGTGTAATCTGAGGTGTTCCCTGTGTACCATCATCAGTATAAGTTGCAGGATTCAAACCTCCATAACAATCCGTACCATTCAATAATTCATAAACAGAATAATTCAAGGTATTCATACCAATATACGCACGAATCTTCATGTCTACTACACCAGAAGGAGGCGCTACGAAATAATGCCAAACTGTTTGGTCAGCTCTATTTGCTGCAACAGCATCAGAATTTGGCTCACCTGCCAAACGCTCAATACAAGCCAATTCGTTAGTACCTGCTACTGAAGAGAATGGAATTGGTGGCTGATTGGCCAACTGTACAGGTACCTCATATAATGTAGACCCTAATGTCAAACATAAGATATCATTACCAGGCGCATTAAATACAGGATTATCCACACTAGGATCATAAACCCAAGCATCAATATTTTGAGAACTCAAAGGCGTTAGGTTATTTGCTGGATCTACCATTGCAAAATAATCATAACCTGGCTCTAAGCAGCGCTCTTCGATGATTGCACTCTCTAGCGCACCACCTAATAAACCGTTCAATCCACCTTCTACACCAGCAATGTTTGTTAAATCTGCACAAGAATAATCGGCAGGTGTACCTGGTGCAAACCTAGGATCATATCCAAAAAACGCAGAGTTCTCACTGTAGATACCACTATTATAATCTGCCTCAAATACCATACGTCCACTATTAGGTGCCGGAAAACTGAACCAAACACTTTCGTTCATTGTACCATTACCCGAAGCATTCTGATCATAATCATAAGCATGATAATCATTAGGATCATTACCTGCGGTTGGAGAACCTGTCTCCCCAGCATCGTTACCTCCATCAAAAGCACAACCAAATTGTAGATTAATAGTAGGCGTACTTCCTGCACCAGAACTAATCGGAGTGGTGTTGATAGTCACCCCTGGTGCAGTACATGGAATATCTTCTGGATCTGGTGGGCTACTCCCCCCTCGATCTTCTACCAAGACCTCAATAAAGCCCCGTTCGGGGTCATCTGTTGTGATCTGCACATAATAGGCTTCTCCAGGATGAAGCTTTTGGCTGTTGATTATCGGATCACAGGCATCAAAGGTGATCTCACTCTCGGGATCGACCCCCAGCAGGTCTGTACCATCCGAGAAATCGACATAGGACAGGTATTCAAATTTATCTTTGATTACAGCACCAGTCACTGCATTGACACCCGCACTACAACCAGCACCATCTGCAGCATGGTATACTTCGATATAAGTTCCAAACTCAGTTCCACTTTCATCTGTACTCACATATACTTCACCACTTGGAGGTGCTATGAAGTATACCCAACGAGAACGATTACTACTCATATCACTTTGGTGTGGCTCATTGGGCTCTAAAGTAGCATCTGGACACCAAGCAAAGGTCTGAGAAGCACCCATTGTCATTAATGTAGCATCACAGATATTGTCTTCCATTGCTGTAACAGTCAATGGTGCACGCTCTACTCTAAATGTAATATCATAGGTCTGAGGACAACCACCATCTGTACTCACTGCTGAAAAGGTTTGTGTATTAAAACCAGGTGTAGCAGGTACAGTCATAGAAGCTGTTTGTCCGCCAGTTTCTCCATCTGTAAATAAGTTAAAAAATAGAGAGTAATTGGCTACATCATCATTCTCATAAGCACGCCAATCGAAATTCATAGAAGTAGGGACATCAGCCGAACATACATACTCATGTTCAAAAAACAAAGCATCATTGTTGGGGTTGAAGGCTCCATTGGGAGAGTTGATGGTATAGGGACCATTATTACCATTGCGGTGTGCAAAATTAAAATCACCTAAAAAACCACCAAATACGGGGTTATTATTGGTTCTACCTATTGTATTGTCAGTGGCAATGTATTCCCAAACGAAATCACTGTCCCCTAACAGAAAACCATCACAATCATGGTTACCTCCAGTGGATACAGACATAACCCTTACACGCACAATAGCTTGAGCGTCTACTGATTCTGTACACCAAAATGTAGCGGTAAATACAGATAGACAGACCAAAAATATTTTTAAATTTTGGTAAGTGCTTCCTATCATAGTCGTTTAATAATTTTAGAGTAAAAATTCTTTAAAAAAATAATAAAGTCATTCTATAGCTTAAATATGTCGCTTTGTTAAAAAGTATCAAGAACAGATGTAAGAGTATGTTTAACCCATACTTTAGAGAAAAGAATAAACTTCGACTCACGAATTTAGGAAAAAAAAAACTAGAAATTTGATTTTATTTACATTTTCTTAATAGGATACTCTATATCATAGGGAAAGTGTTAAGGAGATCTAAATTATTAGGTAACTTGGTCTAATTGAGGACAACATATTAAAATACGCCGCTGCAATTTGATATTCCTTTACGCCGCTGCAATATTTTATGACGGCGCATTAAAATACGCCGC
>JAKVCT010000072.1 GCA_022448995.1 Saprospiraceae bacterium | reverse complement strand
CATAACCTCCGGTGTACCTAGTGCCCAACGTATTGCGCTAGCAGTTTCAGCAGCAGATCCCAACCGCGTTTATTTATTAGCTGGAAATGGTAGTGGACTAGTTGGATTATATCAATCAACCAATAGTGGAACCTCTTTTACTGCTAGAAGTACATCTCCCAATATTTTAGGATATTCAGAAACAGGTGCGGACAACAATAGCCAAGCTTGGTATGATCTAGTATTAGCTGCAGATCCCACTAATGCAGATATCATTTATGCAGGTGGTATCAATATCTGGAAATCAACAAATGCAGGAAGTAACTGGTCCATTGTAGCACATTGGGTTGGTAGTGGTGGTACTGCTGATGTACACGCAGATCATCATGTTTTGGAGTTCTCTCCACATAACTCAAACTTGTACAATGGTAATGATGGAGGAATCTATTTTACACCAGATGGTGGTGCCAACTGGTCAGAGATTACCAGTGGACTGGCTATTGCTCAAATTTATAAAATAGGTGTTGCTCAAACCAATCCTGAAATAGTAATCAATGGGTACCAAGATAATGGAACAGGTTTATACTTTGAAGGGTCTTGGTATACGATTGTTGGTGGAGACGGCATGGAGTGTATAGTAGATCCTACAGATGATAATTATGTCTATACAGCACTGTATTATGGAGATATTAGACGATCCACCAGTGGAGGGAATGGTTTTGCACGAATTGCAGATAATGGAGTCAATGGAATTACAGAAAGTGGTGATTGGGTTACACCTTACAAATTGGATCCCACTAACCCTGCTCGAATGTTCATTGGTTATTCTAATATTTGGCGATCTGATGATGTAAAAAATCCTGGAAGTAATGCTATTGTTTGGGATCAGATTTCTTCCTTTACAGGAACTAGCTCGATACGAGACTTAGCTATTGCTCCTTCTTCTAATGATGTAATGTATGTAGCACGTAATCGTAATGGAGAACGTTTTTTGCGTACAACCAATCTGACTGCGGCTAATCCAACTTGGACAAATCTACACAGTAGTTTACCTTTTAATTCTACTCCAAAAGATATAGAGATAGATCCCGCTGATCCAAATCACGTATATATTGCAATAGGAAATAGTGTTTATGAATCTACAAATGCAGGTTCAAACTGGACTAACATTTCAGGAACACTACCTAATATCTCCGCAAATACGTTAGTAATTGACCCGGAGAGCCCTGTAGGAGCGATCTATGTGGGGATGGATGTAGGAGTATACTATCGCGATAATACAATGAGTGATTGGGTGATGTATGCTACAGGCTTGCCTAGTGTAGAGGTTACTGAATTAGAAATTCATTCAAACGGAACAAATTGTCGTAGCCAGATCTTTGCAGCTACTTATGGTCAAGGTCTTTGGACAGGTGATCTAAAAGATCCAGGAAATACTGCTCCTGTAGCTTGTTTTGAGGCAGATCAAACTAATGTCTGTCAAGGACAACCTATTCTATTTACTAGTTATTCTGACTACACACCTACAGGCTGGACTTGGTCAATTTCTCCAAATACATTCACTTACCAAGGTGGAACAAATGCAAATTCTGAGAATCCTCAAATTTCATTCAATGCTCCTGGAACGTATACCATTTCCTTGGATGCTAGCAATGGAATTGGTTCGGATAATGAAACTAAAAGTGCTTATATCACTGTGAGTTCTGCTAGCAATGCAAATACATTTAGTGATGATTTTGAAAGTTATCCTACTTGTGCAACTACTACAAACTGTGGAACAGGAACTTGTGCTATTACAGGTAACTGGAATAATTTGAATAATGGAACAGATGATGATATTGACTGGCGTGTAGATGCTGGTGGTACTCCATCTACTAATACTGGTCCTAACACTGATTTTAATCCAGGTAATGCTTCTGGGAATTACGCTTATACAGAAGCTTCAAATTGTTTTGGAGCCACAGCTATTTTAGAATCTAGTTGTATTCTTATGGATCAGAACTATAATTTTCAGTTTGCTTACCATATGTCTGGTGCTAACATGGGTACTATTCACTTGGATATTAATACTTCAGGAACTTGGATTGAGGATTTTGTTACCCCCTTGAGTGGAGATCAAGGAACGGCATGGCAGACTAGAACAATAGATATGAGTGCGTATACTGGTCAGACTATTAGTCTACGTCTAAGAGGAATTACAGGCTCAGCTTTTGAGTCTGATTTAGCTATTGATGATTTACAGTTTCTTCCCATTACCACACTAAATACTCAAATCAAGAGTTTCTATGCGAATTGTGAGACTGGTGGGAAAAATGAACTACAATTAACTGTAGACAATGTGACTCAAGGAAGTAGCTTGCGTATTGAGCGATTGAATAACAAAACGCAGACTTGGGAAATATTCGAAGAAATAGAACTAAAGAAAGAAATAACATCCTATATTATTGAAGATAATAATCCTGCATTAGGGGATAATTATTATCGTTTACTCAGCAATAATGCGCAGCAAGAAACACAAATCTTACAAACTACTGTTAGTCAATGTTCTTTTGATGAGCATACATTAAATGTTTTCCCAAATCCGTTTGAAAAAGGATTTTCTATCCAAATGCATAGTGGTTATAATGGTACATTAGCTTATAGCCTCCAAAATCTTTTGGGCCAACAGTTGAGACAAGGTACATTTTCCTTGGAAGAAGGACTAAATACCTTTGAGGTGAACTTTGAAGATTTACCTCAAGGAGTATATCTACTGCACCTAGGAGATAGTAATCCTCAAATTATCAAAATGGTTAAACAACATTAATAATTGATAAAATGTAGATGTATAATAATACGGGGCTGTCCAAAAAGGTAAATTTCGAAAAATGAAACCAAATAAAATTTTGGATTTTATTTTTTCTTTGTTGCGAGGGAATGAATTGCCTCGCTTTGGATCGTATTTTCTCATCTATAGCGAGGCAATTCATTCCCTCGCCAAATAATATTCTAATCTTTCAGATTAGGGTAACCTTTTTAGACAGCCCCGTCTATTTCTTTTTCTTGACTAGATAAATATCATTATCACCATCCCGAAAGGAGTTGGAATGCCCAACAATATAATAAAAACCATCATATTCGATAATATCCTCGCCCCAATCATTTAGAGAACCTCCAATCACTTCTTCCGAAATCAGATTTCCAAGAGGATCAGAGATAACCATGTAAATACTCCGACTATTATTACCAAAACTCATGCTTCTAGCAATAAAAACATAATTACCATCACTATTGATTAATAGAGCTTGCCCACCATCATGCATAGCTCCGCCGTAATGATTGTCCCAAAGTGGATTACCATCAGCGTCTACCTCTATAGCATAGAGATCATGATTAGGATCAGCACTTGAAGAATGACCACTCATCAAAAAACCTCCCGATGGAGTTTGTGCAAAACCTTGACTCTCTTCATAACCATCAGCTCCATATCTTCTAGACCATATAGAATCTCCTGTAGAGGTTAACTTCATTAAATAAAAATCTCGACTAGTTGCTCCAAAATTTCGAGTGTAACCATAGAGTATCAACTGATTATTTTCTATTTCTAATAGATCAGAACTACCATCAATATCAGATCCTCCATAAGTAACTTCTCTAATTAAATTACCACTTTGATCTATCCAAATTAGATAAATATCTCTAGCGCCATTTCCAAAACTCTCGGTAGTTGCTGCAATACAAAATTCAGAGTTACTCATTTCAATAATATCGGCAGGAGTATCATCCAAAGCTCCTCCAAAGGTTTTCTCCCACAAGACTGTTCCTTCCGTGTCTATTTTCAAAACATGAATATCTTTCTGCCCATTTCCAGAGCTTTCTGTAGATCCGATCAGAATGAAATTTCCGTCTTGTGTAGGAATGATTTTCTTTCCTTCTTCGGTTAAATTTCCCCCATAGGTCTTATCAAAAATTAGATTTCCGTCTATGTCTAATTTTAGTAGATAATGGTCACCATTAGGATCATCAAAGCTTTTTGATTGTCCAAAAATGTATAGCATTGCATCCTTGATAATAATTGAATTGGCAAGATCATCAGATGTGCCTCCAATACTTTTTTGAAAGGCGCTAGGAACTGATGTTTCTGTTTGTTCTTTTTTACAAGCAGGAATGAATACTATAGAACTAATAATGGTGAATAATAACCAGTGCTGTGTTTTCATATTATTTTTCTACTGATATAATTTTTGTGTTATTATAAATATCTCCAATTCTCCTTAGTGTAATAAATGATAAGATTAGATCACCAATACTCAGAATCCCAATGATATTTCTTGATAGACTTTTTTTGAAATTAGTCTTGTTTGTGGCTGAATCAACAACAGCTAATTTGAGGAATTTCTTTCCTAGACTTTGACCTTTCATAGAATCCTTAAAGAGAAATAGAAGTATGACGAATCCCAAATAAATTTGGCAAGCATTTTTGATTAGAAAAATGCTTGCTCTATCATAGGTCTGTATCTGCTGATATGTTCCAAAAAGGATTATATCCAATAAAAATATTGGTGTTGTGATAGCGGCAAAAATTGTTGTGTCAATCAGTGTAGCCAACCGTTTTTTTTTGAGTAGTTTTTTGTTTTCCATATTATTTTTGGGGCTTTATCTAAATTTATATTTCTGAGCTTATCTATGAGTGAATTGTTGAAGCATTTATAAATTATAAAACGTATGGAGTTGCTACATAGGAGAGAAGTATTTGAATTTTTTATTTATCTAGGGAGGTTTGCTTCGCAGAGCACTTCGTAGTTCAGTATTAAGCATGTTTCTTCTTTCACCTTTTGCCATTCTGTGAGAGCTTGTGCCAAGAGGCAAAAAAGTAGAGCAAAATAAAAGCTGACCAACAAAACCTGAAGGGTTCAATGAAGTTAATTTCTTTTTTAATTTTTATTGTCAATAGTTGATTAGTAGTGGTTTGTTTTAATGCTGAACGTCTCTGTCTAATTCCAAAAATAAACCTCGCAGGTTTCAATCTACGAGGTTTATTTTTCAAGTTTATGTTCAATTATTTATTATCGTACTTCAACAACAGGACCTTTACCAAAGTCACGCAATCTTCCCATATGTGCGCTTACTGCGCTAAAAAACGTAGGAAAAGTATGATAAGGCATGTCATATTCTAAAGCTGTTTCTTTTACAATCTTAGAAATAGCAGGATAATGCAAGTGAGAAATATTCGGGAATAAATGATGTTCAATTTGATAATTTAGACCACCTACATACCAAGACAATAGCGTGTTTTTAGGAGCAAAATTAGCCGTTGTACGCAACTGATGCTCAACCCAACTATGTTCTACCTGACCTTCATTAACAGGCATTGGATATTCAGTCCCTTCTATCACATGTGCCAATTGGAAAACAATAGTTAAGATAAATCCACCTACCATATGCAAGACAACAAATCCCAAAAGGGCTATCCCCCAAGGAATACCTAAAACAATTGGTAAAGCTATCATTACAGCTAAATAAACAGCTTTGATAACAAAAAATATGGCAATCTCTAACTTAGGACGCTTAGATACTTGTTGGATTAATCCCCATTTAGAATAACGCTTCAATTGTGCAAAATCAGAATTGAAAATCCAATTCAACGTCAATAAAGTATATAAGAATAAACCATAAATATGCTGAAAGCGGTGTGCCTTAGACCAAGGAGTATTTGGAGACAAACGCAATAAACCACGCCCTCTAATATCCTCATCTACACCTTCAATATTTGTATATGTGTGGTGTAGTACATTATGCTGAACACGCCAATTTAAGGAGCTTCCCCCTAACATATTCATGGTGTAACCAATTACTCGATTCAGACTTGGACTAGAGGAATAAGAACCATGAACTGCATCGTGCATAACTCCCATACCTATACCCGCCAAACCTACTCCAACTACACCATAGAGCAATAACATTGCCCATGTAGGCATTGGAACTGTCAAGATTAGCACAAATGGAGTCCAATAAATGGTCAACATTATAAGTGTTTTCAGATACATACGGAAATCGCCATGTTTTGAAAGCTTATTATCTTTAAAATAAGCATTTACACGCTCACGCATTTCTATGGCTAGCTCACGTTTTTGTTGCAAACGGAATTTAATATTAGTATGCATAGTTTATTATAAGTTTGCTACATTTGCTACTGATCCATGTAGGTCATCAGCAATATGGGGTAAAGAAAAAATGTTATTGAGCTTATCCCTTTTGTTTTAGGAGGCATCATAACAGGTAAATCGATTCTAAGAAAAATGATCAATAGAAAGATTGAAATGATTTCTTCTAGGGCGCAAATTTAGTGGCTATTTTTTTCTCAAACGAGATTTTTGTGTTGTTTTTAGATTAATTTTTGTTTTTTGTACCTATTTTATGAGTTTTATAACAACTTAACTACTAACAAATCAACTTGATAATGAAAACAATAATTAATGAGGAGCCTTATTATTACAGGGAAGGAACGAGCCTAATACAAGTTTTAGAAGATCTAGATTTGGATGTAGAAAAGGTAAACATGATTCTTGTTAATAATGAGATTACTGCCAAGGATATTTGGGAAACCTATCTTTTGGAAGAAAATGATCAAATTTTGATTATCGCAGGGGATCGTATGTTTCTATTAGCTTGCCTTTAATTTTATTTTCTGCACATTTTTTATGAATTTTATAATCATAGTTTGTTGGAGTTTTGCAACTACTTGACAATCAAAAGGGTGTGTTAAAATGATTAAATTTTGTAAAATGCTGATTATCAAGTAGTAAGATCTTTGAAATACTTTACGAAGCTAACCATGTAGTGCTCTGCGAAGCAAAAATATGTTTTTTAGTTTTTTACTAAAAAACTAAAAAATCAACAAACTATAATTATAATAGACTCAATTAAATTTGTCTTTGTAAATGAACAAGCTTCAGTAGCTTGCGATTACATATACTGTAACCACTTTGGGGGTGTTCTATTAGTTTTGTAATTACAAACTAATCAAATAGGACTGAGATGATACCCTTAGAACCTGATGTAGCTCATACTGCCGGAGGGAAAAGTTGGTCAATTTCAGGATATTACTAGGTAGAATCAAAAATAACTCTGTCTGTATGTTTCTTAATTTTGCTTGCCAAATCCTTTTTTCTTCCCTTGCTTATTTCCAAGCAATTATTTTGTAGTTTGCTCATATCATCTTAAAATGTTAACCATTTAGTTACTCAACTTTAGTTTAGAATAAATGATAGAAATAATTGTTAATAAGAAATCTTATTCTTACGATAATACAACCAAATTAAAACAGGTATTGGAAGATTTAAATCTTTATACTCAACCAGGAATAGCCGTAGCTGTTAATAACGAAGTGATTCCAAAGGAAGGGTGGGAAACCCATCTTTTAAAGGATAAAGATCAAGTCTTAATTATTACTGCGACTCAGGGTGGATAATTGTATTATTGAATGTATTCGTAAAATCTAATCAAGCAAAAATATTATGAGAAAAGAACGAATTCCTAGTCAGGAAGTAATCACACGTACACCTTTTCCAGCATCAGAAAAAATCTATGTTTCAGGAAAGATCCATAAGGATCTTAAGGTGGCTATGCGCGAAATATCATTGAACGATACCGTTCATAAATTAACAGGAAAGGTGGAAAAGAATCCACCTGTAACTGTTTATGATACGAGTGGCGCTTATACAGATCCTAATATAGAAATTGATATTGCAAAAGGCTTAGAACCTATCCGTGCTAAATGGATTGCTGATCGTGAGGATACAGAACAACTAGAAGAAATTACTTCTTCTTATGGGCAAGAACGTTTGAATAAAACGGATTTAGATTGGTTGCGTTTTCCTAATTTACGTGCACCACTTCGTGCAAAAAAAGGTAAAAATGTTAGCCAAATGCATTATGCCCGTAAGGGGATAATTACCCCTGAAATGGAATATATTGCAATTCGTGAAAACCAGCGCCGAGCAGAACTTATGCAAGAAGGGGTGGAGTTTCGCCAACACAAGGGAATGAGTTTTGGAGCAAATATTCCACAAGGGTTTATTACTGCAGAATTTGTTCGTGAGGAGGTGGCCAAAGGACGTGCTGTAATCCCTTCTAATATCAATCATCCAGAGATTGAGCCAATGATTATTGGGCGTAATTTCTTAGTGAAAATTAATGCTAATATAGGGAACTCTGCAGTGACTTCTAGTATTGCAGAAGAGGTTGAAAAAGCAGTTTGGGCTTGCCGTTGGGGAGCAGATACGATTATGGATTTGTCTACAGGACAGAATATCCACGAAACTAGAGAATGGATTATTCGTAATTCACCAGTTCCAATTGGTACTGTACCCATTTACCAGGCATTGGAGAAAGTGAAAGGAAAAGCAGAGAATTTGACTTGGGAAATCTTTAGAGACACTCTGATAGAGCAAGCTGAACAAGGTGTGGATTATTTTACAATTCATGCAGGTGTCTTATTGCGTTATATTCCACTTACGGCTAAACGTATTACTGGAATTGTTTCTCGTGGTGGATCTATCATGGCAAAATGGTGCTTGGCACATCACAAAGAGAGCTTTTTGTATACACACTTTGAGGATATTTGTGAGATTATGAAAGCTTATGATGTTGCCTTCTCCCTAGGAGACGGTTTACGTCCAGGTTGCTTGGCAGATGCTAATGATGCTGCTCAGTTTGCAGAGCTAGAAACACTAGGAGAGTTGACAAAAATCGCCTGGGAGCATGATGTACAAGTTATGATTGAAGGTCCAGGACATGTACCTATGCAGTTGATTAAGGAAAATATGGACAAGCAGCTAAGAGACTGCTACGAAGCTCCGTTCTACACTTTAGGCCCTCTGACTACTGATATTGCACCAGGTTATGATCATATCACCTCTGCTATTGGAGCAGCACAGATCGGTTGGTACGGAACAGCTATGCTTTGTTATGTGACACCAAAAGAACATTTAGGTTTGCCTAATAAAAAGGATGTTAAAGATGGTGTAATTACTTATAAGATTGCAGCTCATGCAGCAGATTTGGCAAAAGGTCATCCAGGTGCACAGCATAGAGATGATGCCTTGAGTAAGGCTCGCTTTGAATTCCGCTGGGTCGATCAATTCAACTTATCTCTAGACCCAGATACAGCTAAGGAATTTCATGATGAAACCTTGCCTGCCGATGGTGCTAAAGTTGCACACTTCTGTTCGATGTGTGGGCCTAAGTTTTGCTCTATGAAGATTACACAGGAGGTACGTGACTATGCTGCCAAACTGGAAGCAGATGAAAAAACGGCGATCGAAAAAGGGATGAAGGAAAAGTCGAAAGAGTTTGCTGATAAGGGTAAGGAAATCTACTTGTAAGAAGATACTATTCATGTAGATGTAGCAGTAGACCTCAAAGGTTTCTAAAACCTTTGAGGTCTACTGCTAGCTTATTAAGGAATCAACTCACCACCTTCATTGACAATTTTAGCTTTAGCATGCTTTTTCAGCTCATTACCATTAAGTACCAAACGCCCTCCTTTTTTAATGCGAATTAGACTTTTCTTATCCATAACAAGCTTGGCTCCTTCTTCGAGCACTAAACTAGCATCTGTATCAATTATCCAAACACTCTTTTCTTCTAGATGGATTTTAGCATCACTTTTGACTACAAACAGAGTAGGATTAATAAACTCTCCTTGACTATTTTGAGTATGTCTATCATTCGTGCCACTCTTATCCAAACGTAACTTTCGACGACAGCTCAAAACTAGATCAGCTTGATCATCCTGGCTAATATTAGGTAATTCAATATTGCCTGTCCATCTCAGATTTTTTTGTATTCTAGTTTTTCGATAAGCGACCTTGACTTTTATAGCTGTAGAGTTTTGAATTTTTTCGAACTGGATTTCTAGGCCATTGAGCACTATAGGTTCCTCTTTTTGTTGACGGTGCAAATAACGTTGATGGTTAGTCAAAGCAGGATTACTAGTCATACTCAAGACATCACCATGTCCGAAAGCAGGAGAGCGAGTGTAACCTGTTGATTTTTGAGGATCGTATACTCCAAATCCACCATATAAATGACTAAACTGATCAGGCATTACTTCTTCCAGCTGAATGGCTTCACTCTCTTGAGAAGCATGATTATAATTTCGATTCATCTTAATTTTTCCATCCTTATCAAAGTCATGCATGAAAAAATACCAGCGATTAGTTCCTGACAGAGGATTCTTTTTTAAGCGTTTAAATTTATAGATTTTATTCCCCCAACCATTACTAGAAGGAGGATCATCAGAGATCTGGTAGTCATAATTTCCAGAAGCATTGAGCGGTTTTAGTCCATTAGTAATATTTGTTAAGGGTCGAATAATATCCGTTCTTTTAGCTGCAATTCGTTCTACATAGGCATAGACCCCTTGTGCAGTATTGGCTATTGTATCCTTATCAATCACAGAACCTTTCCACTGATGTTGATCAAAAAAATGTTCTCCAGTATGGTTCTCCAACCATAAGTACTGTTTTGAGACAAAGGGTAGTTTAATACGAATCGCATCTCCCGAAGTAATAAAATCACGCAATATAAACTCATTTGTTACTCTAATATCTCCTTCATTATTAATCATTTTAGGATCAATATATCCTAAATACCAGCGTTCCCAAGCATTGAACCCCTGAAACATCTTGAGCCCAACGGTACTGCCCCAGCCAGCCGAGGGACGCTCAAAGTAGTCACCTGTGGTATGATTCACTCCCATCATATGAGGGGCATTGTGTAAGGTATGTGCAATCTCGTGTATAAAAACTCCTGATTGATACATCATTGTGAACCCTTGGGCAAATTGGTAACCATTATATTTTTCCAAACTAGCAATTCCTATACTCGAAAAACCACCACCAGATCCAACCCAATGTTGCATACCAGGTACAGGTTGCAGACTCCAATTCTTCTTATAGCGATAAAGAAAAATAATATAGTCTACGATACCATCTGCCTTGTGGATAGATGTATCTGCATTATTGAACAGAAACTGAGGATTATTTTTACGCTGATCAAAGGAGGATAAATCCATATTGGGATTCATCTTTCTCATTTTTTCAATCACTTTTCTATTCATACCGGACCAGCTAGCTACTTCATTAGGATTAACTTTTACTACGTTAGCTTCTCCTGTGGAGTCCTTGAATACCTCGCCCATGAACTTGAATTTACCATTAGACATTAGGTAGAATTCTTTGGAGTAGTTATAGTTGATTTTATCTAGATTCTCCTGAGAAAAATCTTCTGGACTATTAAAAATATAATCCACACTACTTCCTGTTTTAGTGTTGACTACTTTGGGCAAGCCATTGTTTTGGTATGCATCCCATCCCCAGAACTTAGCCTCCTTATTATTAAACTTTGGATTGGCAGGATTATTATCTTCAAAAATAACAAAAACAACTAGGGCTTTCAGGTCACCTTGTGGAGTAAAGGAGCCTCCATAGGTGGATAATTTTTGTATTTGTTGTGCCTGTACTGCCCAAGACAAACAAAAAAGGAACAGTAGAATTAGGTTTAATTTTGAGAACAGCATAAGATAAAGATTTAGGTACCTGCCCTTAGTCCGTTGATTTTTTAGTGAAAAATTAACGCACTGTTATACATAAGGTTGAGTATAAATTATAGAATAGTTTACAGAGTTAAAGTTATATAAAGCTTAGTAGAAAGGAAAGAATAGGAAGGTACAAGACAAAAAAAAGCCTACACACTTCTCAGCGGGTAGGTTAAGACTCTCTCTATTTATTGGCTCTCTGAAAATACAAGTAATTAATCACTGAATAATTTTAGTGATTAAGTTGCTAATATAGTACTTTTTTAGACAAAAAGCATATTTATACTTTTTTTTTTGTGTAAAAATACCAACATTGATCCAAATAGACACGTTTTTATAGACGTTCATAAATTTTATTAAAAATAAAGATTAATTTAACTAGCTGAAAACGCTCCAAAGTACAACTACAAGTATACTCAGAACTATAACAATCAAAATAACCATTCCCATAATCCACAAAAAAGGAATTCTTGCGACTAATCCCACAATGAGATTAGTTAGACCTCCACCCAATCCAAGAATCAGGATACTCACTAATAGGGAAGGGGCCATATAAAGAGGTCCATCTGAAGGAAGAATAGAGAAGATTATGCTAAGCCATGGTATGATACAAAAACCAAATATTCCAACAAACCAAAATGTGGATAAACTACTGACAAACATAGTTAAGATGAAAAAAGTATATCCACCAATGGAAGATAATGTAATAAACACATTTAGGAAAACTTCTAATATAAATGCTTTGGATCCATCCAACTGAGGATGCTTTCTCATCCTATTCTGTCTCCTCAAGTGTTTTTTTCGACTCTTATTTTCTTTTTTGCGCTTACCACGTTCAATAGGTAAGCGAAATGGCTCTTTAGCAACTACTGAAGCTTGTTGTGGAGTTGTTGTAGTATTGGCAATAGATGCTAGGGCAGGAGAACTAAAGAATAAAATAACTAAGTAGTATATGTATTTCATAATTAAAGTTAGGGATAAAATAGTCGATTAATTTTTCACATCGGTTAATTTGATTCTAAGTACTCTGTAATATAAATAATTGAACAACTTTATTCAATCTACTTATTAAATAATTCACAGAATCAAGCTTATATTGAGGTTTGTTTTACTACTAAGTTGATAGCGTAGTAGAGAATAGCTCCATAAGGAGCCACTTTTATTACAAAACTACTCTCAATATATGTTTGAGAACATTTAAGCAATTACTTAAATTAGCAGCCTAATTAGAGAATAGTTCGTCTCAGGATCTTTTTTAGTCTTGTAAGATTAAAGTCATGATAATGAAAGCTTTTTTCAAATGAACTACAGCATTACAGTGTAATGAGTCACAACTATTGACATAGAATGTTTGAATATGAATAAGATAACAGATAAATCTTTGGTAGCAGAATTTACTAAGACTTTTTTGCTAGGGCTACTTTTGGTAATAAGCACTTTTCCCAGTAATGAATGGACTTATTCTACGGGAATAGATCCACCACTATCTTGGGTGTATAACTACTTGTTTGCTAATGGATTAGATCTTGGTAAGCATATTGTGTTTCCTCATGGTCCTTTGGCCTTTTTCATGTATCCTTTGCCCGAAAATATTGTTTTAGCAACACTAGTTTGCAGCCTGCTTAAGTTAGGTTTATTTTTTAATTTGATCAATCTCTCAGATAGAGCGTCTCAAGAGACTAAGTGGCTACTCGTCTCAGCTTTAACATATTTCATAATAATTATTGCCCCATTCAATCATCTTATTCTAGCCAATCTTATTCTATTATATTGCAACGCTTTTTTATCAGAAAAACAAAGGCTGCGATTTCTTGCTTACTTCCTGACAGCTTTCGCTTTTTATGTAAAAGCTTATGTAGCTATTCTTGCTGGATTAATATCAATTTCTTATATCGGTTATCAGATTTATGCGGACAAAAAGTTAAAAAAAGCCTGCTTGGATATCGTATGTTTATTAGGTTTTATACTTGCTTTTTGGATGCTCATGTATGGATCTTTAGATGGATTTGTCAATTATATTTGGGGGATTGCAGAATTGGCTCAAGATAACTCTTCTGCAGCAGCCTATTATCCTGAGAATAACTGGTGGGTCTTAGGTTTATTTTTTTCTATTTTTCCTATATTGATAATACTTAATAGAACTAAAGAATTTATTTTTTACGTGGCTTTGATTAGCCTTAGTTTATTTGCTGCATGGAAACATGGTATGGCACGACAGGATATTTATCATGTCAAAGGGTTTTATTTTTATTTCATAATTTGCTCGATCATACTCTTAGTTTACTATAAGAAAAACACGTTTATAAATTTTATTATACTCAGTTTTGGTTTTATACTATTTACCAATGTACTCGTAAAATCAGTGTACTACACTTCTCTACAACACGACTTTTTTAGAGCGAATAATTTTATTCAGTTTATTACGGAATTTGAGGACTTAAAAGCAAGGTCAACAAGAATTTCAAAGGATAGAATAGTAAAAAATAAACTCCCTCAAGAAGTTTTAGAAGCGATAGGCGAAGCATCTGTGGATATTTATCCTTGGGATTATACTATAATTGCAGCCAATGGATTGAATTGGCAACCAAGAGTTATTATCAACAGTTATGCTGCATATACCTCTTGGTTAGACCAGCAAAACGCCAATCACTTTAGCTCTTCAAAAGCGCCTGAATATCTCATCTGGGAATTAGAAATGTCTCGTTCTGCAACCAATGGTTCTGCTTTTAATAGCATAGATAATAGATATCTTTTGAATGATGAACCAAAGACAATGATTGAATTTTTGAGACACTATGAACATTGGTTTTCCAACAATAAGTTTCTAATTCTCAAAAAACGAAATACTCCTCTAAATATAGTATCCAACAAATTATCAACTGAACAGTTAACATGGTCTACTTGGCAAGAAGTCCCGACCTTAGAAAACGGACAACTACTACGAGTGCAAATGAACTTTGATAAGCATTTCTTGCAAAGAATGAAGAGTTTTGTGTATAAAGATGAACAATTTTGGATTTATCTAAAGCTTCAAGATAATTCTGTACATAAATACAGAATCGTTCCCAAAAATGCTGTAGATGGTTTATGGGTTAATCCTTATTTGTATACTTTTGATCAAAAACTCGAGGTGAAAGAGATTATGTTCAAAGCATCTAACGAAGCTATTTTAGAAGATACGCTAACTATAACCTGGGAAACCTATCAGTGTAATGAGCCCAATATACTCACTAGTTTTTTTGCGATGAATAATCTACAGACCGACACGCTTATTTATGAAAATATTCATGAATTTGAGGAAAATAATAAGCAATATTGGTCTGAGATCAACACAACACTAATTTCTGAAGATGCTTTCAACGGAAACCACTCTTTTATTGTCAAGCCTGAAACATTTTCTGCCACATTTGTTTATCCTTTAGATAGTTTACTAGGTAAAGAGCTAAAGGTAGAGACGGATTGTTGGCTAAAAGGAGGTTGTTATGAACAATCTACCATGATTAATCTAGTTATTTCTGTAGAACATGAAGGACAGAGTCTAGTTTGGAGAGCAGTACCTATGGGGAATCAGTTTATAGATGCTAGGCAATGGAATCACCTTCGTAATTTTATAAGTTATAAAAACACAAGATCCAAAGCTATATTAAAAGTATATCTATGGAATACTTCCGATAAAAAGGTATTAATAGATCATTTTGGTGTTAGAATCAGTACGGAACGTTCCGCGATCTGATTCTTTTTAAGTCTGTTGCCTTAAGGCCTTCTACTTTGCAGTGTATTCTTCTTTTTAATGCTTTGTAATATAAGTTCTTGTATGTTTTTGGCAGAGGCTCAGTGAAACTAATCCTGAAGGGTTCAATGAAGTTAATTCATTCCCTCGCCATGAGAAATTTATATTACAGATTATTAAAGGATACCTATGTAAAGTACTATAAGGGTTGATCTACAGTGGCTTTTGTACTAGTTTCTTAGCTGTTTCTAATAAAGAAAATAAGTTTCACTATCCAAAAAACTAAAAATTTATATCCATACGAATCAATTCGTGGTAATCATTAATGATAAACTTTTATCTTTGTGCACTTCAAAATACAAAGTTATTTTGAAAACCATCAACTTACTGATTCTAGACAACTAGAAATCTGTTCTCATATCAAAATATATCACCAATGAAACAAGTTATATTCTTTTTGTGTATTCTCTTTTCTCTGAGTGCCTGGGGACAGACTTACCAAGATGCAACCACTCACAATATAGATATGTCTGGAATGATAATATACGTCTTACCATTCTATCTAGTAACTATTGGAGCTCTCTATCTTTTTTTATTAAAACTGAAGAATCCCAAGCGTTTGACCAAGTGGATTTATGTAGTTTATTTAATTGGAATTATAGGAGGTGGAGTGGTAGCTTGGCAGTTCAAACAAATAGAAGAGACACAACTTCCTCAAGCTGATACTACGCTATCTCAAAAACAAATTGAAGAAGCTATGAAGTTAGATAAAGTAGAATTGGATGAATATCAACGTGATTTATTAAGATCTCGAGAAAGAGATGCTAGCGTTCGACCCTTTGCCAACTTCTGGATTATTGGTCTACCTAATGTCTTTTTCTTAATATTCAGCTTATATTTTGATTGGAAATACAGAGGGCAGGACGAAGATGAAATGAAAATTGCTCCATCGCGTTACGATTAATGCAGACAGAGCAATTCTCTTGATTTTATACTTCTTTACAAACCTTGAAAGGCTCTGCAAAGCAGAAAGTTAAAAAAGTATTGTTCTTTGAACATCAATTGGTTGTAGAATCTTTGTAAACGATTGATTAGCTATTAAATCGAGTTCTCAAATAACTTCTATTTTTAATAATAGATAGAGCTAGATCTCCTTTAATCTCTGATCCGATCAGAGCTTCGGACTAAACTTTCATCAGCTTTGATTCCTCGATATGCCATAATTAATAAAATCACGACAAGAAAAGGGAGAAATAAACCTACATGTAGTGTATAATCAGCATCTGAGGTAAATAGAAAATAAGAAGCTATACCTGCTAATCCCAAGATAAGCAGCATAATCAACTTGCTAACATTCATTTGTAATACTCGGTTCTTAAAGAGAAAAATACAACTTAAGCTAAATACTACGGTCATAATTGTTAAAATCAACAGAGCTACATTATCATTTAGATCTAGATTTCCGTCAGCAAATAATTCTCCTGAGCCACCAGTACCTGTTGCAAAGGGAAAGAAAAATAGAGTGCTACTTACAATCGAGGCTAGTAACAAATAGATAGATTGAATTCTTTGTATCATAATTTTATAAAAAATTTAGTGATTTTGGTCGCAAAGTTAATCATTTGTATCAAATGAACAACAATCCTGTATATATCATTGAAGCATTTCGCAGTCCTTTTGCAAAACTCTATGGAGGGTTGATGCACTGGAGAGCTGACGATATGTTGACTACCTTGATACAAAAAGTGATCAGGCAGAGTTCAAAAATAGAAGCCAGCAAAATAGAACAATTGTTTGTTGGCTGTGCCAATCAAGCAGGAGAAGACAATCGAAATATTGCTCGTCAAGCTATTCTGCTCTCAGGCTTACCCACACATATTACAGGGATGACGCTAAATTCCCTCTGTACTTCAGGAATGGATGCCATCCAGGTGGCTGCTAATGCTATTCAGTTGGGGCAATGTAACTTATGTTTGGCTGCTGCTGTAGACAATATGAGTAGAAGTCCTTGGGTAGAAGATCGGAATACTGGTCAGCGAGAAGATAGTACCATAGGTTGGCGTTTTATCAATCCAAAATTAACAGTACATTACCAGCCTCATGCTATGCCTGAAACGGCTGAATTATTAGCGGCTAAACTCAAGATTTCTAGGCAACAACAGGATGAGTACTCCATCCGAAGCAGAGAAGCTTATGAACAAGCTTGGCAGCGTGGTGTTTATGCTAAAGAGTTATTGCATTTGGATGATAAACTACTAAGAGATGAGCAACACCGTTTGATGGATTGGGCAACTTTGGCCAAACTTCCTGCCATGACTCAAAAAGGCAATACGGTGACTTTGGGAAATACTTCTCGAATTGGTGATGGTGTAGCTGTTTTGGCCTTAGCCTCTGAGGAATATGTGCAAAAACATCAGGTTCAACCTTTGGTTAAAATTCTTGGAGGTGGATCTGCTGCTGTTCACCCTGATGAGATGGGGCTAGCGCCTGTTGCTGCAAGCGAAAAATTGCTGAAACGTTTGGGAATGACTATTCACCAAATGCAACAAATTGAATTGAGTGAGGCTTTTGCCGTGCAAAGTTTAGCTTGTATGCAAGCTTGGAAAATCCCTAGGGCATTGGTTAATCCTAATGGTGGTGCTATTTCAATAGGTAAGCCTCTTAGTGTGAGCTCTGCGCGTTTAGTGGTGAGCCTGGCAAATGCAATGCAAGAGAATACTGATATTCAGTATGGAATGGCTGCAGCTTGTGCAGGTTTGGGACTTGGAGCTTGTATGGTTTTGGAAAATATAGTTATTTAGTGTATAATTTGACTGATTTGCCTTTTTCTTACTAGGAAGTTGTTTAGAATTACTTTTATTACATCAACTTCAATATTCTACAGAAATAATAAATATGACAATCGATAAACAAAAAATAATAGAAGCCTTACGTACTGTAATGGATCCTGCTACTGGACAGGATATTATTCGTATGCGAATGGTAGAAAATCTAGAAGTAGATGATAAGAACATTAGCTTTACGCTAGTTCTTCCTTCTTTAAATTCTCCGGTGAAAAGTCAACTAAATTTTGCCTGTATTGGTGCTGTTGGGCAGGTTTATCCAGATGCAGATGTACATGTGCACATGAAAGCAAAAGCTGGAGGAGAGCGAAAATCCTCTAGTCCTGTACCTCAGATTCGCAATATCATTGCAGTAGGATCTGGTAAAGGTGGAGTAGGTAAATCTACTGTGGCGGTTAACTTGGCTTTAGGATTGAAGGAATTAGGAGCGCGTGTAGGTATTATGGATGTAGACTTGTATGGTCCGTCTATTCCAACTATGCTAGGGCTGCAAGGTCAACGTCCTAAGATTAAGGATGATGCTTATGGTAGACCTAAAATTATGCCGATCGAGAAATATGGAATCCCAACCATATCTATTGGTTACATTATTCAAGAGGAGGCTGCTGTTGTCCTTAGGGGACCTCGTTTGGGTGCAATTATCCAGCAGTTTTTCAAGGATTGTATTTGGCCAGAATTAGATTTTTTGATCTTAGATCTGCCTCCAGGAACAGGAGATATTCAGTTAACCTTGGTACAAACAGTCCCTATTACTGGTGCTGTACTTGTAACTACGCCTCAAGAAGTTGCTCTAGCTGATGCTATCAAAGCTATGAATATGTTCCAGTTGCCTAATATTAATGTTCCAATTTTGGGGGTGGTGGAAAATATGGCTTGGTTTACGCCTGAGGAGCTCCCTAATAATAAATATTATTTGTTGGTAAAGGTGGTGGAAAGAAATTAGCCAAAGCTTCTCAAAGTATGTTTCTTGGGCAAGTCCCAATTGTTCAAGGCATTCAAGAAGCAGGAGATGCTGGTAAACCTGCTATTTTGGGTGGACACCCAATCATAGCTGAAGCCTTTATGACAGTGGCTAAAAATGTAGCGCGTCAAACGGCTATTCGAAACGAAATGTTAGCACCTACTCAGATTGTTAACATGAAAAATT
>JAKVCT010000071.1 GCA_022448995.1 Saprospiraceae bacterium | reverse complement strand
ATCCCTACGTTTTTCGCCTCGTTCAGCATCAAAAAATCTTGTGAATTATTATAAAATTAATTACGTCCACCTACTTAGTTCATTGATTATCAATTATTAAAAAATATAAAGTACTCTACGGAGCTAAAAGATGTTTTCTAATTTTTTGGCAAAAAAAGAAAATCAACGAACTATCATCATAATAACTCAAGGTATTAAATGAAATTTCTCTTAAGTTTATTCTTGTTTTTCTATTCCTGTAATAATTCACAGGAAAATAAGCCAGATCTCTATTCAGATTTGAGTAATCGTGCTGATAGTATTCTAAATCATTCTGATTTTAATGGTATTGTATTGATAGCAAAAGACAGTAGTATAGTTTATACTAAAACTCAGGGATACAGGGATTTAGAAACAAAAGATCTATTGCAAGTCAATGATCAATTTGTAATTGGTTCTATCAGTAAGCAAATCACTGCTGTACTGATTCTTAGAGCCTATGAAAAAGGAAGTTTAGATCTACAAGATCCTATTGGAAAGTACCTAAAAGATATCCATCAAGATTGGAAAAATAAGATTACTATTCATCATTTACTTAGTCATACACATGGAATCGTTGCTTTAGATCAGATGCTTACATTTGAACCAGGAAGTCAATTTGAATATTCGCAATTAGGATTTGAATTATTAGCACAAATTTTAACTGTGGTTAGCAATAAATCCTTTTTAGAGTTATCTCAGGAATTATTTCAGACTTATGGTTTGGGACAAAGCTTCCATCCCAAAAGTAAAGAGTATCAAAACTTAGTAAAGGGTTATGAAGAGAATGATTCTGCTGAACTAGAATACTCTCCTTATAGTTTAGAAAATTATGTAGCTGCAGGTTCCTTTATTTCTACTGCAAATGACCTAATCAAATGGAATTATCTACTTCATTCTAATCAATTGGTCAAACCAGAGACTCTAGAGTTGATGAAAACTAGACAGGCAACCCGATCACATCCTATATTTGGAGAAGTGGAATATGGTTATGGTTTATTATTCAAAAAAGAGGAACAAAACACTGAAATTGGGGCCTTAGGGTATGCTCCAGGATTTGTATCTGCAGCTTATTATTATCCAAAAAGCACCTTAAATCTGATTGTACTTGAGAATACAGCCAGAGATTTATCTGATTTTCAAAAGACGTTTAAAACACATACAGACCTTATGCAGCTGGTCAAACATGCAAAATAACTAAAGGAGTAACTAGGGCGATTATAGAGCACTTCAAGGTCAGTTTCACTGAGCCCTTCGGGGTTAGTCCTTCGTCAAATTTCATCAAAAATTAAAAAATATTTACTAAGTAGATAGCCCTTAATATTCTACATAAATCCCCCAACCACGTACATATTGTTCTTCGTTGAGATCAAAGATCAAGCGTAAATGGGGGTAGACTAAGAAATAACCATTATTTTGATTAATAATCTTAAAAGGCTCACTGCTATACGCTTTTTTGATACTCGTAATAGATGACCCTACACGAATACCTCTATCTGTTTTTGTACTTTTATCCTTGGTAAAATGCAAGATACTACTCCCTGTTAATGACTTTATATTGATGAGTTGAGAATATCCCAAGTATTTTAATCCAATAGATGGTTGAGTATTGGCTCCAACCAATAATCCCCCCTGTATCTCTGTATCAAAGGTCAAGTTGGAAGTATAACGTAAGTCTATATAATCAATAGCATCCTCTAATACATATTCTCCCTTGTATTTCTTTTTCATTCGATCATTTTCTGAAAAAGCACTAATAATTCGCCTAGGATTGAAATTTTCATTTTTCCGATTCTTGGCTATTTTCTTATTTTGGTTGGCCAATTTCCCAATTCCAATATTCCAACCATGACGAACAGCAACATCAAAATAATATATAGAAGAATCATTATATTCTGAAGCTGATAAAATTCCTTTTATAATTGCAATCTTAGAAAGCTGAACACTGCTGAAACGCGATGGGTTTTTAGCTGCAATCTCATCCGCTTTGTACACGTAGGTCCAAGGATTTTGGGTATTACTTTTTCGATAACTTTTCAGTAGATCATGAGCACAAGCTTGATTAAGCTGAGCTGAAAAATAATCCTTATCAAGCAGTATCGCCTTTTGAAAATTAACAATAGCATTATCTAATAACTCTGTATCATCAAGATACATTGTTAGACCACGATCTCCAAAAACACTAAAATCAGAATCAATTTCCATGGGATACAAAAAGGTGTACTTGTCTTTCTTGCGTGCTTGAATAATCGCTGAAGCTAAGAAGGCTGTCCCTAAATTATTATACAATTCTTTTGTTTGGATCTGTTCTAAGAGATACTTGTAGCAATAAATCGCTTCTGTATGCCAACCTAAAGCAATAAAATAATTAGCTGCTTCATAGGTAGTTTGTAGATCCTCGCTTTTTTTCAATGCAACTATTGCAACACCTTTTCGAGTGGATAAAGGTGGATATTTATCTTTTAATTTAGCATCTGTCAAATTGTATGATTTATAAATCTCATCTAATAGAGGGCCGACCACCTCTGCAACAGCATAGCCAGCCAAGTAGGCTATGAAAGCTCCGTGTGTATCAGCTTCATACTCACGCATGGTTGCTCCATTCATTGATGAATTAGGCATTAGAAAACCCTGCCGTTCCCACTTGTGTTCCTGAAAAAAATGGGTAAGCTCGTGTCCTAATAAAAAGGCAATTGCTGCATTTTTATTCTTCCCCATACCCTGACAAACTAAATAAGCATCCTTTTCAAAAACTATAGTATTTACATCTTTGATATAAGCAGCTACACAATAAGGCTTTGTCGAAATCTCTAGTCTAGGCCAGTTTGTAGGTACATTTCCTGTTGCTTCTTGCAATTCAGTATAAATAGCTGCAATATCTTTTTTGATCTCATAAGTAGATTGTGCCTGCCCCATAAATGGTAGACAACAACATAGAATATAGATGTATCTAAAGGGTAAATATTGTTTTTTCATATGCATCATAAAACTATAGGGTTGGGCATTATCGGTGAATTCAAATCTTTTAAACATGCGTTGTTGGGTATTACTATATGGATAAAATTCAAAAAGGTAACTAGTCTTAAGTAATAATAGTTCGTTGATTTTTTAATTTTTGCTTCGCAGCGCCCTTCGGGGCGCTCACAAACCACGCAGTTAAAATTGAAAAAATATCTTTTTGCTTTGTAGAACTGCAAAGCAAAAAACCTACGAACTATTAAAGTAAGATTTTTCAAAAAAATTATTTTTATCCCAAAACCTGCGTCTAGCGCAATCTCAATCCATGTAATCTGTATAAATGATAAAAATCTTCTGTTTCTTTTTTATCCACAGGCATGTATGTTCCTAGATTCAAGATTTCTAATTGTTGGCGTGCAAACTCCCATATTTTTCTAGGGACTTTTTGTAGGGGATTACCATCAAAGGATAAAATACGTAGCTGCGCTAAGTTGAGTAAAAAATCTGGGCATTCTTGAAGTTGGTTTCTAAACCAAGTCTGCCGATTTCCTAAATAAAGTGCTTTGAGTTGAGTTAATAAGCTCATGTTTTGGGGAACTACCAAAAGCTCATTATTCTCTAAAGCTAATAATTCTAAGTTTGGAAAATGAGAAAGTTGGATACAGACTTGCTCCATATCCAACTTTGGATTCATACGTATATACAGACGTTTTAATTTTTTTAGCTGTAAAAACTGTTGAGGCAATTCCTCCAAATGGTTATGATACAATCGCAATTCTTCTAGATTTTGTAATTGCTCCAAACCTTCAAAATCTTGTGTATAACTCAAATCTAAAATAAGCTGATCTTTTACAAACCAAGCCAAACCACAACGTACACATTCCAAAACCTTATCTCCATTAATCACAGAAGAAGAATAGCGCAATCTCCCCTCAGGGTCTTTTTTCAAAGCTGCTTGTAAAGCTATTTTCAGCAGCATATCTATATCTCGCCCATGATCTGATAACAAGACTAAACCCAAACGAAAATTATTTGGATCTTTATGATTCAATAGATTTAGAATATGTTGTTTCTCATTGAAATTGCTCATAGCATATAATGAAGTTGTTTAAAAATTAGATTTGATGCAGAAATTAAGATGATTTTGATGCGGTGAAGACAATTTTTAAACAACTTCAATAACTATACTTACTTAATCTTCTTCAACATGATCGATTCTCCATTATCCTCCAAGATCAACTCATCTTCGCTACTATAACTAATCGTCAACTGTTCTGCATTATAACCATCTGCAATCACCAAAACACGATTACCATCTTCCAAAGACCATTTTCCTTGTTTCTGTGGTGTATCCATATCATTTTCATAAGTATGAATCATGCGGTTATTCTTCAATTCAATTTGCATTGTTCCAGCAGGAATTTCTTCAATAGCAATTTGGGTAACTTCCCAACGTCCGACCAATTGTTGTTCTTCTTCTGAAAGTGTTTTAGATGGTTTAGAATTAGGATTATCATTTTCATCATCTGTAGAAGAGCTTGTATTCTCTTTTTTCACAGTACCTTTTCTGCGCAAATTAATAGGCTCAGGTGAGTGTGGATTACTCATCACGAAATGATTCTTATTGATATACTTAATAAATAAGTGTTCCACATTAGTTTCGTCCTTAGGATCAATAAACTGCAAAACTAATCCGTCATCGGTCAGATTCCATTTTCGTTTAGCATCATTATCAGAAATGCTTGCCATTCCATCCTTGCCTAATGTGATATTAGCTATTTTATTGGGATGTAAATCAGAAGATATTTCCCAATCACCAACCAAAAACTTACGCATTTTTTTAGAACTTACCTTAGTGAGTTTTTTGGCTCTTTTAGATATACGTTCCAATAATAGAGCATCCTTACTACTACCTAAAGGACTCATTTTTAGCTTATTGTCATCTTTATACTCAACTAAAACAGTTTCGCTCCTACCATCATCCGTAATCACAGAAATAATTTCTTCCCCATCATCTAGTTTCCACTGCGAACGTTCATCAATTCGCTCTCCATTCATAATATAAAAACCACCTTCTTTAGTGATGTTTAGTGTCAGTCCGTCTATCCGTTCCTCGTCACCACCTATAGAAAGAATTTTCCACTGCCCCACAAACTGTTGTCCGTATACGGTAAAACTTAATAAAAAGCTGAAGTTAAGTAGTAATAGTTGTTTCATAAGTGTTCTTGATTGCAATTAGTCCTTGATGAATTAAGTAATTTTCAAAAAATAACCTATAATTTATGTTCTAATCCTTTAGCTGACTACTTCATTATTTTTCTCCGCAATAGTTTACTATTCGCTCGAAAAATGCTTCGTATTCAACTAAATTAGTTAGCCCTAAATCGAAAGTTTATTTTTTTCTCATTACTAAGTATCTATTGGTTCTGAAATCGAATAGTTATTCTTTAGTTCTTTTTAAGATTATTTTGCGCCCCCCATCTACGATAAACTCTAAGGTATTTTTATTTATGTATAACACTTTAGCATCTGCACCAGGTGAGCCTGTTTGATCTATAATAATTAGGCTTGTTCCATCATCTGCTATAGTCCAAGTACCTTTTTTATCATTATCTTCACCTTTGGAGGCTTCTACATTCCCATCCTTTTTAAAGTGAAAACCAGCAATTATAAAAGGTGAATTAGTCTTCCATTTTCCCACGATGACTTTGCGCATTTTCTTAGCACTAATTTGTTTACCTTCTTTGATCTTAGCTACTTTACTAGAAATTCTTTCCAAAATCAATACATCATCAGGTCGCTCTACAGGAGTAAGCTTCACTTGATTATTAGACAAATATTCTATCTTAACATTTCTAGGATCGTCGCCATCTTTACTAATCGCTAAGATATTTGGATCATCTGTTTTTTTCCAGTTGAGCACATCAGATTCCAAGATAAAATCTCCATCTTTGGTAATGGTTGCCTTATCGTCAACAGGATTGATCTTATCACCCGATTGTAATACTTTCCATTCTCCCACAATTTTTTGTGCTGACAATTGTAGCGAACTCGCTACTAAACCTAATAAGAGTATATATTTTGTTAGTTGACTCATTAAATTTGTTCTAAGTTCATTAATATTCAGTTTCCTTCAGATATCTATATTCACAGTTACTAATTTAAGGTAAATGCGCTAAAAAATGAGCGATCTCTAGTATTTTTTTAGAATTCATTTCCCTTTGTGTGATTTTTTCGTTTATACAAACAGACAAAGTCAATAAATAGATTTTTTTACATGCCATATAGAATATACCTTTTATTAATTTACTGTTTGATTTTCTGCACTACTCCGATGCTGAGTGCACAGAAGGATAGTTTGATTTTGGAACTCATCCCATTAGACAAAGAAAAGAACTTTATCAAACGATTTTCTCCAGCTAGTTCTTTTAAATCCAAGCAAGAATTAGAAACAGCCTTAGGTCTTTTTTTAAAAAAATTACACAATAAAGCTTATCTAGAAGCCTCTATTGATACGCTTTTCGAAGATAAAAATAAATATACAGCCTATCTCTTGGTAGGTCAACGTTATGAATGGGCCAATTTGGAAGCAAAACACATCGCTCCTGAGTATCTACAAGCTATTGGCTACAAAGAACGATTCTACCAGAATGTTCCTTTTCATTACACCGAAATAGAAAAATTACAAGAAAAGCTATTAAAATACTTAGAAGATCATGCTTATCCATTTGCACAAGTCTACCTAGATTCTATTCGTATAGACAAACAGCAGATTAGTGCCCAACTACATATAGATAGAGGTCCACTGATTCGGCTAGATCCTATCAAGATAAATGCGCGCAAACAGAAAGGAAAAAAGGAAGGAAAAGTCCGAATCGGGCGTAAATTCTTGAGTAGCTATCTCAGTTTGCAGGAAGGAAAATTATATGATGAAAGTAAAATCCAAAAAATACAAAGGCGTATCAATGAGTTGGCTTATTTGCAAACCTTCAAGCCACCATATATTATTTTTGTGGAAGACAAAGCCGAGATCAATCTCTTTTTGGCCAATAAACGAGCTAGTCAGTTTGATATTTTGGTGGGCGTACAACCCAATGATGACCCAAATATCCCCAATAAAACACGTGTAGAACTCACAGGTTTGGTAAATATTGATTTGCTCAATCCTTTTGGTACAGGTAAGCGAATAAAACTGGCTTGGCAACAACTCAAAGTAGGTACTTCTGAACTAGAATTGGCTTTTGAATATCCATATATTGCTAACCTTCCTTTTGGAACCAATCTAGGCTTTCAGCTTTATAAACGTGATTCCAGTTATATTGATATTATTGTCGATGTCGGATTTGAATATCTTTTTGGTGGGAATAATTCAGTCAAGGGGTTTTGGCGCAATACCACAACTAATTTACTCAGTGTAGATACCTTGCGTATTCGTACAGCTCGACAATTGCCTTCTCAATTGGATATCCGAAATAGTACTTTTGGTATACATTATCAATATCGAAATTTGGACTATCTATTCAATCCTCGCAAGGGCTTTAGTAGTCAAATAACTGCTAGTTTTGGATTAAAACGCATTAGAAAAAACAACCAAATATTGGATATCACAGATACTAATGATCCAGATTATAGTTATGAACAGTTGTATGATAGTATCCCCTTGCGCAGCTACCAATATAGTTTTGAGCTAGAACATCAACACTTCTTCCCTATCTCCAAATGGGCTACTGTTTTAGGTCGAATACGTTCTGGAATAATCATTTCACCCAATCCATTATACAATAATGAGCTTTTCCGAATTGGTGGTAATCGGATACTCAGAGGATTTGATGAAGAATCTATCTTTGCTTCTTGGTATAATGTCCTAACCGCTGAATTTAGGGTAATCTTTGGACAAAACTCTTATGTCTATGCTTTTGGAGATATTGCGTATACACAAACTCGAAGTGTAGAACAGGACGTTAATGATGTTCCTTATGGTTTTGGATTAGGAGTAGCACTAGGAACGAAGGTCGGCGTTTTTGCAATTAGCTATGCATTAGGATCACAACAAGGTAATCCTCTTATTTTCAAAAATGCCAAAATTCACTTTGGTTATATTGGACTTTTTTGATCAAAAAACCGAAAAATACTTCTATTTTTTGATACAATTTGGCTATTTTGATAAGCATTGGAAAATCAAAGCTCAGTTTAAACTCCATAGCCCTCCTAAAAGGCTAGGCATTGAGGCTGACTGCTCTATGCATTACCATATCTACACAACTTCACCCTAATTAAAAATAAAGACTATGCCCCTACACTATTTCTACATTTTCACCTTATCTTTTTTCTTAATTGCCTGTGGTAGAGATCAATCTAATACAAATACTTCTTCTGTTCCACTAAAAGATATTCCAACATTGATCAAGGATTTAGATGAAAAGTTTCCTGAAGATGCTAAGCCTACTATAGATGTTGAGTGCAAAGGTTGGGAAAGCATTTATATTTTCTCTATCGATGGTAAAAATGTTGATAAAGTCCACTATGATTATGCCGTGAGTGATGGAAGCAATCAATTTTTTTACTATCAAGGTGGTAAACTCGCAGCTGTGTGCTGGCAATCTGCTTATGCAAGAATAGAGACAGAGACCAATGGACGTATTGAAATCTATTCAGAAATTACCGCTTACTCAAAAGAAGGTAAGTTAGTCATCAAAAATCTTGAAGGAGAAATCTCCGTAGATAATAATGGAAACCGTCTTGGGGAATTAGTAATGAAAGAAACTCCTCCAAATCAACGAACTAAAGAACTGATAACTGCTATCTATGAAAAGCTTAGCCCTATTACTGAAACTAGGCTAAAACAAGTAGGAGAAGCAATCTGTATCGCTCTTAATTCTTAACCCCATAGATATTTAACTTACTATTCAAAACACCTTAATAATGATGCATAAACTATCTTTTATTTGTTGGGGATTGTGGATTTGCTACTGTCTGACAAGCTGTAGTGAAACAAACACTCCTACTCCTCCAGATCCACCAACTACCAATGAAAGTGCTAGTAGTGAACCTACTCCTACCTCCTCATTCATGAATATGAATGAAGTACAACTGAAGCCCGAAGTTATTCAGCAAGCAGAAAGTTTACATACTTGGTGGCAAAAAGAAGAACAGATCAATAGACAAACAGAGGAGTTCAAGGTAACTTGTGATGATGGAAAAGCTTGTACGGTTAGCTATTATTATCAAGCTCAAAATAAACTCTACAGTATCCAAATTGACTGTAAAACTGGAGAGGATAGGGAAATTAGGTACTATTACTACAAGGATGCAAAACTAGCCATCCATACAACTACTCGATTTAGTTGGGTACTGAAAAAAGGTGGAGATGGTACTCCGGAGCCTTCTTTTTACAATATGGCTTATTATTATTTCGGATCGGCTGACTCAGCTATTGGTGGGGCTAGATACTTGGATGCGGATACAGTCTCTGATGCAAGTTTCAAAAAAATATTAACAGAAAAACTGAATGTTTTTGAAGCAATGGATATGAAAGAAGCTCAAAGTTTGTATGATGAGGGTAATAATATGAGTGTAATGTTACCTGAAATGACTAGCCCTATTGCCTGTGGTGTTGTAGCCGAAGATTAACTTATTTATTACAGACTATTTATTCCCTCTCTACAAAAAATGAACTCAAAATTGTTTGGGTTCATTTTTTTACTTAGCTTTTTATACAACCTCTTATTTTTTAGTTTGTTGCCACTCCTGAATGTTTCTAAAAACCGCTTGCCATTGATCTTTTATGCTTGAATTAGAATCCAATAGTTGAACCTGCTGATGCAAATAAATACTAGTAGCTTCTAAATCTAAGGAGATAGCATAAACTAGGGCACTAGACTGTTGCTTTAGATTTAATTGATTAAAGATCAAATACTTTTGCTCTTCTAAGCTTTCTTTCTCTACTTCTTTTTCCAAATCTTCTAAGTCATAATCAGCTGCATTTTTTTGTCCTCTTATATAATAAATTTCTAAACGATCCTTTCTAAATGCATACTTAGTTTGTGGAATCCATTCTTGCAAAAAAGTCAATACCGTTCGGATTTTCTGAGCATACTGCTCTGCTGGTTTTTGATCCTGTGCAACAAAATAAATTAGCTTTAGATCAGCTTTCTGTTGTGGATAAATAATAAAATCTAAAGGCTTAGGAATTTGAATTGTTGAAGGTTCATAATTTATGCTGTCCACTTGTTTTTTGCCTAATTTCAGGAATGTAATTTTACCCGACAAACCTTCTTTTTTATGTACCAAATTACCCTGATAATCCATAAATAGCAGACTTGGATATTTCTCAATTCCAAATTCTTTGAACCACTTTTGTCCCAAATCATTTTCCATATCCCAATGCACATTCACAAATTGATTGTCATAATAATCAACTACCGCAGAATCTGTAAAAACCTCTCGTTCCATCCACCTACAGGATCTACACCAGTTTGTCTGACCGTCTACAAAAATCAAGCGTTTTTCTTGCTGTGCATACTGCAAAATATCCTCCCATTCTGCATAGACAAATCGCAAACTCTCCTGTGCTTGACTACTTATAACCGTGAATAAGATTAGACCAATAATAAATTTTGTGTGTCGATAAATCATTATATGATAAAATTAGTTCGTTGATTTTTTTGACTAACAATCAACGAACTATTATAATAATATACAATCTTCTTAATCCATTTCTACCAAATGCTCTTCCAAACCTCTATCCTCTTCTATGTTCATAAGCACTTTCAATTGTTTATAAACCCAATAAGTCGCCCCAAAAGCAACTAAAAAGCCAATAAGATTAATTGGAAAAGACTTCCAAGCTACTTTTAATCCTGAAGATGTTGCAAAAGTAGCGGACTCCATTACTTTACCCCAATCCACAGTTTCAGTAGTCGCCATTTGCATCTGATAATCCCACAACATACAACCACCAGCAATACAAAATATCCCCCAGAGTAATACAATAATACTACTATACAAAACGCCTAAGGAACACTTATAAAAAAATGAAATGGGTAATAAAATAGCTAAGGAAAGTATATACAAAACAGCTGCCATAAAGATATAATGTAGATAAGATTCATTGGCATAATTTGGAACATCTATAATTCTTGGAGTAATAGACAAACTGAATCCTTCAGCAAAAGATGTTCCTTCATCCACAATAAGTCGATCTACATATTGATTATGAAAAGGAAGAATTCCAAAGCCTTTATCCAAGGTAACTGTGGTTAAACTACCAACCACCAAAATGAAAATAAACACTTTGAAAAATAATCCTAAAACAGCTCCTGATCGAGTTCTAGTTGTTACTTTTTCTTCACCTAAGTTAGGGTAATAATAACTTTTCAGTCGTTTATAAACCAAAGTAGTCAAAGCGATTACTACAAATAAACCTAATAAATTGACAGGAAAGGATTTCATAGCCACTTCCAAACCTTGTACTAAATTGGAAGATCCCATGCCTATTATCTTTCCCCAGTCTCGTTCTGCAAGATTCAATATATGAGTCTGATTCTGATATTCCCAAAGCATAAACCCACAGGAAATACATAAAACCGTCCAAATTAATACTACAAAGATGCTATAAGTCCAACCTCGCTTGCTACGAAAAAGAGATCGAAAACCCAATAAACTCAAGCTGCATAAAACATAGTTAATGCTTCCCATTAGGATATATTGCCAATAGTATTCATTAGCTAAATTCGATGCTGAGGCATTATTTCCTTGATGAGGATCATGAAAAGGATTCACCCCAAACAAGTTTTGCAAGATAAAACAAGTTCCTGCACCCAATATAAAAATCAATAAGGAAATACCCAGCATGAGACTTGCTGTAGATCGGAAAGGCGTATTTTGAGAAGCCATAAAATAGTTTTGAATGTACAAGAGATTCTATTTCCCTAATATAGCAATTATCAAAACTAAAGTAAAGGAAAGAAAAATAAGAAACCTGGGTTTAATCTATTAGAGTAAGACTAAACCTAAAAAGGATTGGAAATAATAAAGGATTATATGTCTAGCACTATGTTCAATGTACACAATACACAACGGAAAAAACAGAAAATAAGGATATTAACTTAATAATAGTCCGTTTATTTTTCTTCTTGCTTGATAAGATATCGTCGATTGCTGAGGAACACTCAAAAATGAGAAGATCTCTTTTTAGATATAATTTCAAAAAGACTCTAATTTCTTTGAGCGTTCCTAAAAAGGATTTTTTATTTTTGTCTTCGTTTATTACTTCTATGCCTGAACTTTATACAAGAACAGCCATAAGGTGTTAGAGTTTACCGATGAATACATTAACGATTCATAGGTGAGCAGTAGGATATAAATTACTGCAAACTGATCTGATACTCGCTAATCATTTTGCGAATATTGATCAATGCATAGCGCATACGCCCCAAAGCAGTGTTGATACTTACATTAGTAAGCTCAGCAATTTCTTTGAAGCTCAGCTCAGCATAGTGTCTTAATACTATTACTTCGCGTTGCTCTTTGGGTAATGCGTCGATTAACTTGCGAACTTTACCGTAGGTTTGTCGTTTAATTATTTTCTTCTCTTGATTATCGTCAACCACTTGCACGAAGTCGAAGATGTCAAAATTTTCTGAAGAAGCTACTGTGGTTCTTCGCTTACTCTTGCGGAAGAAATCAATGCATAAATTGTAAGAAATACGCAATGCCCACTGAAGAAACTTACCTTCTTCATTGTATTTGCCAGAACGAAAAGTGTCAATGATTTTGATGAACGTCTCTTGAAAGATATCATTAGCGAGCTCTGAATCTTTTACAAACATAAATATGGATGTATAGATCTTTGATTTGTGTCTATTTAATAGCGTTTCAAATGCACGTTCATTACCATCAAGGTACAAACGAATAAGACTGCGGTCACAACAAGATTTACTTTGCATGTCAACTTAGGATTTACTTAACAACGATGAATGAATGCTTGGTGTAAATCTTCAAACTTATAGGCGATAGAGATTTTTTTTGTATAGAAATACAATAGTTGAAAAAATATTTTTTATTGGGCTGGTTGGTGTTGGTGTTTATTTTTTATTATGGTTTCGTAAAGTTACAAAATATAAGACTATTTTTTTTGTTTTTGGTTTATTTTCTTTTTTTGGGTCTAATTAACGAGGCAAAAACTTAAATGTTGCATAAATGGCGAAAAAAAAATCAATTTTCATAAAAGGCGCTCGCGCAAATAATCTAAAAAACGTAAGTATTGAGCTTCCGTATAATCAACTTATTGTTGTCACAGGTGTTTCGGGTTCAGGGAAGTCATCTCTTACTATCGATACGCTCTATGCAGAAGGACAAAGACGCTATGTAGAGAGTCTATCCTCTTATGCACGTCAGTTTCTGATGCGAATGAAAAAGCCAGAATTAGACAATATAGAAGGCTTATGTCCAGCTATTGCTATTGAGCAAAAAGTAGGTACTAAAAATGCCCGTTCAACAGTGGGGACACTCACAGAGATCTACGATTATCTCCGTTTGTTATTTGCTCGTGTGGGCAAGACATTTTCTCCTATATCAAATCAAGAAGTCAAAAAACATACCGTTTCTGATGTAGTTGATTTTTTATTAAAGTTAGACAAAGGGAGCAGAGTTATGCTTTCAGCTCCTTTTGCAAAGCACAAAGATCAAACCCAATCCAAAGTCCTAGAGTTTTTATTACAAAAGGGATTTACCCGTGTTTTTTATCAAGGTAAGCTTGAGAAAATTGATCGTTTGCTTGAAAAAGCAGAAGAATTAGTGGAAGATAAAGATTATGTAGATGTATTGATTGATCGTTTTGTGATAGATATCGACAATGAAGAAAATAATCAACGTATTGCAGATTCTGTACAGATTGCCTTGCAAGAAGGACAAGGGATTTGCTTTGTCCATGCCCCCAATGAAGCTCCTATGCGATTTAGTAGCCGCTTTGAATTAGATGGAATTGTCTTTGAGGAACCCTCTCCTCAGTTATTTAATTTTAATAGTTCTTTTGGTGCCTGTCCAACCTGTGAGGGTTATGGTAAGACGATGGGAATTGATGAGAATAAAGTTGTTCCAAACAAATCAAAGTCATTATTTGAAGACGCCATCGTATGTTGGCGTGGCGAAAAGGTAGGACGCTGGAAACAAGCCTTGATTAATATTGCACACAAAGTCGAATTTCCTGTACATCGCCCTTATAAAGACCTAACTAAAGAACAGCACAATATTCTTTGGAATGGACACGATAAATTTAAGGGAATCAATGGTTTTTTTAATGAGTTAGAATCCAAGTCTTACAAAATACAAAATCGTGTGCTATTGGCTCGCTATCGAGGCAAGACAGATTGTGCAGCTTGTGGTGGTGCACGTTTGCGTAAAGAAGCTCTCTATATCAAGGTTTCTGGTAAATCAATCAATGAATTGGTAGATATCTCCATCAAGGATTTGTCGAAGTATTTTGAAAATATCCAACTGACTCAAGCAGAGCACAAAATCGCCAGACGTCTAATTTTAGAGATCACTACACGTTTACGCTTTATGTTGGATGTTGGTTTGGGATACCTAACAATAAACCGTGTTTCTTCAACCTTATCTGGTGGTGAAATTCAAAGAATTCATCTAACTCGAAGCCTAGGAAGTAACTTGACTAGCTCGCTCTATATTTTGGATGAACCTAGTATTGGATTACACCCAAGAGATACCAATCGATTGGTCAAAGTATTGCGTACACTGAGAGATTTAGGTAATACGGTAGTGGTTGTAGAACATGAAGAAGATATTATTAAAAATGCGGATTTCTTGGTAGATGTAGGACCTAAAGCAGGGGTACATGGTGGAGAGATTATTTTTGCTGGACAATACAAAGATATTTATGAAGATGCTACAGAAAGTTTGACGACTAAATATATGAATGGGCGTATGCAAATTCCTATTCCAAAGCATCGCCGTTCTTTTACTAGTTCTATCGAACTCAAAGGTGCACGTCAGCATAATCTCAAGAATATTGATGTTACCTTCCCTATCAATACCTTGACAGTGGTTACGGGTGTCAGTGGTAGTGGTAAAACTACTCTTGTTAAGCAAATACTTTATCCTTTGCTTAGAATCAAGATGAATGAGCCGACTAAAGATCAACCAGGTTTGCATGATAGTATAGAAGGAGATTTGCATAAAATCACGCATGTAGAGTTTGTCAATCAGCAACCTATTGGTAAGTCATCTCGCTCTAATCCAGTTACTTATGTAAAAGCTTATGATGCCATTCGCAAGCTATACTCTAACCAACAAATTTCTAAAATTCAAGGTTTTAAACCAAAACATTTCTCTTTTAATGTAGAAGGTGGACGTTGCGAAACCTGTAAGGGAGAAGGCGAAATTGTAGTAAGTATGCAGTTCTTGGCAGATGTTCGATTGACTTGTGAAGATTGTGAAGGTAGGCGTTTTCAGGATGAAGTTTTAGCTGTTCGATACAAAGATAAGTCAATTTATGACGTCTTACAGATGACTGTAGATGAAGCCTTGGTCTTCTTCAAGGATCATCAAGATATTATGAGCAAACTTCAACCTTTACAAGATGTTGGTTTGGGATACATTTGTTTGGGGCAATCATCTAGTACACTAAGTGGTGGAGAAGCTCAACGTGTAAAACTAGCTTCGTTTTTGGGCAAAGAGAATTCAAGAGAACATATCTACTTCATCTTTGATGAACCCACTACTGGATTGCATTTTCACGATATCCAAAAACTCCTTGATGCACTTAATGCGCTGGTTGAGGCAGGACACACTGTACTTGTTGTAGAACATAATATGGATGTGATTAAATCTGCAGACTATATCATTGACTTGGGTAAGGACGGAGGGATACATGGAGGGCACTTGCTTTACCAAGGTACACCTGAAGGTATGCTCAAATATACAGCAGAATCACATACTGCTTATTATCTAAAAGAAAAAATGGATGAGCATAAGTAGTTTTACAAATTAAATTTGTAATAACCCTGAAGGGCTCAGTGAAACTAACCCCGAAGGGCTCTACGAAGTAAATTTCTTTTTAGAGTTTGGACAAATCACGTGAAAAAATGTCCTGTCAAACGTAATAATCAAGACTCAGTTTCGCTAAAAACTTAGCAAAATCTCTCCAACGAGGTCAAGCGGACTATATGGGTTGTCAGCAACAAAGAAGGATGAACATTGACGTTCCGTAGGAGCTGCTTCGTCTGTCCGAACACTGTAAAGACCTAAAGTTGAATGATTTATATCCTGTAAGCCTGTTTGCCAAGTACAAGCTATTTAGATAAAAGTGAGTTTAGAAGTAGCAGTCAATGAGGACTATTCTTTGTCTGACGTTCCATTGAGTCCTAGATCTTTTGGTCACCTTTTGCAGCAATGGCAAAAGGTGAGGGAAAAATATGCTTAATACTGAATCCCGAAGGGCTCTGCGAAGCAAACCTATCTACAAAAAGGCTGATTAACTATAAATTAATTGTGTCCACCTACTTATATTCTGTAAATTTATCATTAGAGGTATTTGATAAAAATTGCAGAATTACTTATTATTATGTATTAACTTTAAGAGCTTGGTAATACTAATGCTTAAACAATATACTTATGTCCGATTTTGATCCCAATAACTTTGCAGTTAAGAATGATAATTTCATTGGTTTACCCTTTGATGCCGACTCTGCGAATATTATTCTTTTACCTGTTCCCTGGGAGGCAACTGTTTCTTATTACACAGGAACTGCTCAAGCTCCAGCAGCTATTTTAGCAGCAAGTTATCAGTTAGATTTGTATGATGCAGATGTGAAAGATGCTTGGAAACTAGGGATTTATATGCCACCAGTTTCTACAGAAATAGAAGAGTTGAATGAACAAACTAGAGCACTAGCTAGTCAACATATTGAACGTTTAGAAATGGGAGAGAAGAGCATAGAAAGAGAAGTTCAGCAGATTAATCGCAATTGTCAACAGCTTGAAAATTGGGTATACCAACAAACCAAGGATTTATTAGCAAAAGGTAAGTTAATTGGCTTGATAGGTGGAGAACACAGTGTACCTTTGGGGTATCTGAAGGCACTAGCTGAAAAGCATCTCTCTTTTGGAATTCTTCAAGTTGATGCACATTTTGATTTGCGTGAAGCTTATGAGGAATTGACACATTCACATGCTTCTATCTTTTATAATGTTTTGGAACAAATTCCATCTGTCAAAAGAATCGTCCCTGTAGGGATTCGCGATTATTGTCAAGCAGAGGTTGATTATCAAGAATTTCGTAAGGAGCAGGTTAAGGTTTTTTACGATCAGGAGATTAAAGAGGCGATATTTGAGGGGAGCACCTTTTCACAAGTCTGTACACAGATCATCAAGCAATTGCCTCAAAAGGTCTATATTAGTTTTGATATTGATGGTCTAGATCCAAAACTTTGTCCAAGTACAGGAACACCCGTTCCTGGTGGTTTAGAGCTAACAGAAGTCTTCTATTTGTTCAAAAAAATTGTACAAAGTGGACGTGAAATTATTGGTTTTGATCTTTGTGAAGTAGGGTCGACTTCTGAGTTTGATGGGAATGTTGGAGCAAGAGTAGCTTATAAGTTGGCGAATTTGATGGGCCATTCACTTGGAATAATAGATAGTTGATGATGAACTAGAATAGTTAATCTGGGCGTATTCTACGAAGTAAATCACCTTGCCCAAGGAGAAAAATAGAAGATTAATGCAGGCTAATTATGGAGGTTTGCTTCACAGAGCCCTTTGGGGTTAATTATAAATTAATTGTGTTCATCTATTTACTTACTTATCTATAACTTGTTGATTATTAACTTGTTTTTCTAATACTGAACAGCCCTAGTTAACAAATTATTTACATTAACCCTCTATTTTATATTACATGTTTACTTTTTGATATTTTTATGTATATGTATTTGTGTTTTTTAAAAAAATTTAGATATTTGCTATTCGAAATGAGAACTGATTAGATGTGAATTACTCTCTTGGTTGGGACATTAAGTAGCTAGCCACAATTAATTTGTATTTAACTACAAAGTGCTCTACGAAGTAAATTCAATCAGCCTTTTAGCTTCGCTGAGCCCTTCGGGGTTAACTTCGTTGAGCCCTTCGGAGTTATTATAAAATTAATTATGTCCACCTACTTAAAAAATCTTATTACTAATAATCTATAGGATATGATTAGGACATTTTTTTCAATAAGCTTAATTTTTTGTATTGTATTTATAACTCAAAGTTGTTCAAGCCTCATAAATTGGAAGTATCAAAAAATATCACTACCATTGGCTACTGGTGATAGCTTATTGGTTGATGGTAAGTTTGTGGAACCTACAATAAAAGGGAAATATAAACTGCAAAGAGATATGTATCCCAAGCACATTGTTATTCGACAAGAAGGCTATGAGGATGAACATATTACAATTTTACAAAGTCGAAAGAATTTTTGGGGACTAGCAGGCGCTTCTGTATTGTTAGTAGCTCCTTTACCTACTTCGATAATACCAGTTTCTATCTCACTAAGTACTTTTGCAGTCGGAACTTTAGCTATTGTGGGAGTTACAGCAGATAGATTCAACTGGGCATATTCTTATCCAAGAAAAATAACTATACCTACTTTAGATCAACGGATTAAAATTGTTCGTGGGGATAATGACCTAAAGGATCTAGTTGCTAAAGATATAACTTTTGATCCTTTTAGGGTAGCTATTACTGAATATCCAGATTATAGAAATTATAGAAGGGATTCTGAATTTTCAAAAAAAGTGATCATTGCAAATCGCTATTTTGAAGAGTTTGATCTTAAAGGATCTGTTAATCGTAAACTTTTCAAAAATGGATATATTGATAGTAACCATATTGACCTTGAAAATAGTTATATCCGAAATAATTATTTGAGTGCAGTAATTCAAAAATACGATATTACTTATGTAGTTTGTGCCCTGAGTAATAGGCTAAAAAAAGGAGGAATAATCTCTGCTAAAATAGGTGTATTATGGAAGCTGGAAGATTATTATGGTAATATCTTAGATAGTACTTACATTGAGAATTATTCTGGAGAATTTCCATATACAGATATCACTGATTCTAATCTTGTTCATCCAAGCGCAGTTGTATTGGAAAGTGCAATACATCGGTCTTTAGCTAAATACTTAAATAGAGATACACTGAGTGAATTATTCAATGATACCAGTGCTATTCAAGCTCAAATCTCAGAGGAGCAAACTCAGAAAGATGTCCCTAAGGAATTTATTGAATCTATTGTAATTCCAAAGCCAGAT